>JAZLLX010000067.1:0-19555 GCA_045598345.1 Acidaminococcaceae bacterium
CAAGTATGGTGTATCTTTGACAGATATTTTACGTCAGGAAGTCCAGCGTGTTCTTAACGAGCTTCTTAAAACCGAACTTACCGAGTTTTTGAAATATGCCAAATATGACCCGAAAGGTTATAATTCCGGCAATTCCAGAAACGGATATTATGAACGTACGCTCAAAAGTGTTTTCGGGGAACTGGTTCTTACCATCCCCCGTGACCGTAATGGTGAATTTTCCACCAAACTTTTCAGCCCCTACCAGAAAATCTGTTATGATTTGGGCAACGAAATAATCCAAATGTTCAAACAGGGCTCTACAACAAGTGAAATTTCAAAATTCATAGAGAAGACCTATGGTTTTTTCTATCCCCCACAGTCCGTTTCCAATCTAACGCAGGTCTTACAGGAAGAAGTGGACAAATTCCATAAAAAGGCAACTGGAGAAAAGATATATAGCGGTTTATTGTGATGCAACCTACATCCCACTGAAACGGGATACGGTACAGAAAGAAGCATTGCATGTACTTTTGGGGATTGCCCCTGACGGAAGGAAAGAAGTCCTTGATTATGCCGTGTCCGCCAACGAAAACAACAGCACCTACAAACAATTACTTAAAAACATAAAAGAAAGAGGTGTGGAAGAAGTCCTGCTGTTTGTTACGGACGGGTTCGGGCATTTGGGGATGACGTGCAATGAAGTGTTCCCAAAAGCAAAACACCAGTGCTGCTGGGTGCATGTAAGCAGAAACATAAGGGCGTATGTCCGCAAATCGGACTGGAATGTTATGGCGGAAGAAGTGAAAGGGATATACACAGCGGATGACAAGGAACAGGCCACGGACAGGATGGGGGAATACCTCAGGAAATGGTATTCAAAATATCCGAAATTATGGGAAAAGATGTATGACCCGGAAGAACTTTTTGCCTTTATGATATTGCCAGAAAGGATAAGAAAAAGTTTTTATACAACAAATGCGTTGGAAGGACTGAACAATCTTCTGAAGCGGCATACGAGAAAAAAGGAGATGTTTCCCAATGAAAACTCAATGGAAAGATTTGTTTGTGCAGTATATGAAAACTATAATGAAGGACAATATTTTAAGTCCGCCCTTCCATTTGAAGAAACGAGTATAGAAATAAATCAGATTTTTGATGAGGTATATGGTGTCGGACTAAATCTTGAAGAAAACGTTTACACATAATTCTTGACAGGACCGAAAGGAAAGTGTCAATATGAAAAAGAGAGTCGGAAAGAGAGAGGCAAAACTTGTTGTTTTAGGTTTGCTGATTGGAGTTGTGGCCGGGTATGGTACCTTGGCAAGGGCGGCAAATTATACAGAACCTCAAACAGTTGATGGTGGGTCTGTGGTTTTAAGTGGGAATGATAGTGTATCTGTGGAAGGAGGCGGCGACAGGGTTAGAGGATTTTTAGTTAACAACGGCGGAACATTAAGTAACGCTGATGGTAGTGTGTTGTCTATTTCTGTTGTCAATACTTCTGCAATGACTGATAGTAGGGCTGATGGTATTGTACTTTGGAATGATAACAGTGTTAACCCGCCAACCAGTGTAACTTTGTATGGTTTGACAGGGATTACTGCGACAGGTATGGGGGCTCATGGTGTAGATATCTTGGATGGAAGCAATGCCATTATCGAAGGTGATGGTAATGCAATTATCTCAGTAAATGCGTCTGGAGAGTTAGGAGAAGCTTATGGTGTCCAAGTTGATTTTGCTGGTACTTCACCAAGTGTTGTCAACATTACTGGAATTAATGAATATGAAGCAATTTCATTGAAAGGTGATGCTCGAACGTTTAGTTTGGCTAACGGCAATATTACGATTAGTGATGTGACAAAAATTACTGCATATGGGGGGAAGTCACCTACTGATCCAACAGCGGTTTCTGAACTAGGATTAGGATATGCAGTCCAGGTTGATTCTGCTGGAGCAGATGTTTGTCTTATCCTAAACGGAAACAATACTGAGATTGTCGCTAAATCTGAATCTAATAGAGCAGTTGGTATTTTTGCGCAGAGCGTGGATTGGTATAACGAAAATGCAGGGTATAAGGCAATAGTTTATGCAGAAGGTATAAAAAAAATAACGGCAATTGCGAATGGACCTACAGGGGATTATTCAGGAGCTATAGGAATAGGTACTCATCAAATAAATTCGGAAAAAGCGGAATTATATTTGAATCAACAAAATGGGAACCAATTTGCTGAAATAGAGATTAGCGCACCTAATGCTGAAGGGACAGCTATTTCAAATATTGGTGGTAAGTTGGTTGCTAATGTTGGGGATATAAAGGTGGAGGGCAGTGATGCAATTGGAATCTTAGCTTCAGGCGGTAGTACTGAAGTTAATGGTACTGGAAATAATACGATTGAAATTGCTTCTAAGGGGTTAAGTAGTTCTAACTATGCATATGGTGTTTGTAATCAGTATGGCATTGTTACGCTAGGCAATGTTAAGAAATTAAGTGTTACAGCAACAGGTGGACAAGCTTTGGCAATTTATTCTGCTGGTGAGGGTTCAGTTATCACTGTCAATGGCATGGATGCTGACAATAAAACTATCATTGAAGGCGATATTGTCGCTGAAGACGATGGCGTGGTCAAATTGAAGAATACAGCAGTTATAGGCAATATATCAGAGGCAAAGTATTCTACGGAAAATTACGGAACCATCAAATTCCTTGGCACAAACACCGTTGACGGGGCGGTGACTTTACAGGGCAACAAGAGCATAACTGCGGTTGCGGACAGTTATTCTTTGACACAGGTTGGCACGGATGCAACTGACACTATAACCTACAATGGTGATTTGTCCGTTTCGGGCACAGGGACTACAGTTACCATTGCCGGTACAAATACGGCTAAAGCAAGTATTACAGGCAAAGTAACGGTAGGTGCCGGGTCAGCATTGAATCTTACCAATGCAACGGTTGGTACGACGGTTACCAATAGTGGCACGGCATATCTCAATAATGTTACCACCACAGAGGGCTGGAATTTGGCAGAGGGTTCTGTGACAGTTGTGGATTCCCTTATCAATGGTAGTGATTTGACGGCTATGAGTAAAACAGGTACTGTCAATGGCGCTGTTTATGCTCCAAGTGGTACTTTGGATGTAAGGGGCGTGGATTTGCGGTTGAAAGGTGAACCCAATGTTTTTGGTGGAACTCCTGAAAATCCAACGACTTTGGATACATTGAGAGCTTCAAGAGTGTTGTTTGGTGACATTTATGATGGTAGCAACAATCTGACCATTAAGAACATTATCTTGGAAAATGATACTACTGCCTATCGGGCGGCTTTAGGCGTGTATTACGATTCTTTAACGGTGGATAACATAAGCGTGAATGCTCCTGAAAATTGGTATTGGACTCAACAATATCAAGATTACAACTATCAGATGTACACCGGGTATGGTGGCACATTGACAGTCAATGAGAGTTTGACTACCGGTGAATTTATGAATGCGTCTTCTTCACTTGGGTATACCGGTATTTTGAATTTGGCAGATGGAGCAGTTTTGAATTGTCTGGATTTCCAAAACACCGGCAATGTTACGGGGGAAACATTGGCGGCAGGTACTGTGCATGTTAATGGTGCCGGGGCAACCTTGAATGCGGCGGCATTGAACAACCATGCTATCACTACTTTGGGTACGGTTAATATAACCGGTCACCCGGTAATGTGTACCAAGGAACAGGGGCTAAGTAATGCTAACTATGGCACTGATGCGGTTTTGACCATTGGCACACTGAATTTTAATCAAGTTGACACCGGGGCAGTTAAGAATTATTTCCGGGTTGGCGATAATGCGGTCACCACCATTGGTGCCCTGACTTCTTCGGCTATTGGTGCTGATTTTTACGTAACGGGCACATCTGACTCTACCGTCAATAAAGATGGCGGTAAGGCAGTCCAATATATTGGTGACATTGTTTTTGCAAAATACAGTGACAGTGATAGTGTTGGGACTAAGTTTAGTTTGAATTTGGACAGTTCCGATGATTATTTCACCGGTTCTGTGAGGGGCACAACCTTCGCATCAGCCCGGTGGGGGAAGTGGGGTTGGCCTATTAATGATGATGCGGTGGCAAGTACGGACAACATCAAGGGTATGACATTCAATTTGTCCAACGGTGCAACCTGGACCATGACCGGTGACAGTGTGGTCAATAACTTGACAATGGACAAGGCGACCATTGCCAAGGACACATCTGTTCATACACTGACATTGCAAGACGGGAACAGCAAGATTGTTAATGGATCCAGTATGGAAGTTGTTGTAGCTAATGGTGCAGCCAGCATTTTGGACATCGGTAACTCTACATTCAATGGGATTGGAGAGAGTTCCGATGTTATTCAAAACTCTGGTACTATCAATTTGATTGCCGGAACATTTGATGATAATTTTGTAACGGATGCTAAGGACACCGGCACTTTGAATTTGGTACAAAAGGGTATTTATCAGACCACGGCAGCAAAAGTTTATACCAATACGGATGCAAAAGAGGTTAATGCTGGCGCAGTAACTGAGGCAGCAAAGCAAAAAATCAACTTTATTGGCGGTACTTTGGCTCTCGCTGATACTGAATATACATTGGATTACGCTAAGTCCGCCCAAACTCACATGAAGGAAGTTATAATCAATTCAAAGGCCAGCAATACCCAAGTAGTAATGCTGGGTAATTTGGTGAACTTTACAGAAAATGAAATCACGGTAGAAGATGCGGGCAAAGTAGGCAGTGAAACATCTTTGGATAGGGTGGAAGCCACTACACAACAGAAAAACCTGTTGGTAGGCAGCGGCCAATCTAATCAAACATTGTTTGAAGAGCAATATGTAACTGCTGTTGAAAAGGGATTCAGCGTTAAAGATTTGAATTTGGAAGAATATTCCACCGGGTTGATTATTACTAATGAGGAAAAAGTCACATTGGGCGGTACGGAAGGCGGTAGTTTGGTTAAGGTTGGCGGAGAAGAAAAGAACGTTAAAGTAGTTGTCGGTGTGGATAATGCAACTATTGTCAAAGATGTCAATGGAGATAATATCGCCGGCAAGACCGGTACTTTGAACATTGGTAATCCTGCAGTAGGGAATACTGTTCAGTTTCAGTTAAAAGGTTCTCTGACGGTCAATGAGGGCAGTGAGGTAAATGTTAAGGGACAGACCAAGGTTACAGAAGAAGTGGTTTTGAACGGCGGTACTGCTAATGTGGCAGAAGGTGCAAAACTGGTTACCCCCCTATTCCAATTAGATGATAGTTTGGTACATACGGGACAGGACGCTGTTGTGGAAACGGAAAATATTATAGTGAAAAGTACCCCAAAGACAGAGCAGACCAAACAAAGTACACTGGGCGGAGAAGTGAAGGCATCAGGAACCATGACTTTGAACAAAGCATCAGATAATACCACTATTGTTTTGAATGTTGGTACGGAAGAAAAAGCCGCTCATGTGGAAATCAGCAACACTTTGTTGCAAGGTAATATATTATTTTTGGACCCGGCATGGAAGGATGGTTCCAATCTGATAGGAGATGCCAGTCACTATGCAACGGAAACCACCAATCTGGATGGTGCCTATGTGGTGGGCAGAAACTCTATTCTGACCTTTGGGGCTACTAATGCGGATGCAGATGCTTTGTTTGGCGGAACTGGTTTTGTTTGGGGAAAAGATAATGTAAGTGCTGCGGCTTATGTTGCCAGAAACATCAATGTGGCTAATGGCTCTTTGGTGGTGGATGGTTCTTTGACCTCTGCACCGGCTATGCCGACTGAAGGTACTGTGAACTTTGCGGCCAATTCTTTATTGATGGTGGACGGAACCTTTGGTTTAGTTTCACCCATGGTGAGCGGAATCACCTCCGCTACAGTGGCAGGCAGTTCCAAACTGTATATTGCCAATGCGGAACCGAATAAAACTTATAAGATTTTGGCAGGAAACGGTATTACAACAGGGTGGATGGTGGAAAATATTGGTGTAAGCGGTCTTATCAGTGACATGGTTACAGTAGATTCCTCAGGAGGTTATTTTAATGTTACCACAGGTTCTTTAGGATTTAATGTGGATGATACAGTAATGTCCAATGTCGGTCAAGCCATTACGGAAGATGTTGGCAGCAGGGCTTTTAAAACATTGTTTGCACTGGTTGATACCCCTTCCAAAGTTCAGCAGAGAAATAATGTCAATGCCTTGGCAAATATGGGTGAAAACCTTAATGTAACTGCCGGTGCTGCTGATATGGTAAATATGATGGGGGACAGTATTGCAGAGCATTGGCAAAATGCTCCAACACAAGAAACAGCAGAGCTGAGAAACACCGCTAATAACGGAGAAAACTACATTGCTGATACAGTGGAACAGGGGAAGGCAAAAGAAATAATGCCTGCAAGGATTGAAGAAAATGACGGGGGAAAATATGTTTGGGCATCTTATATCCATAACAAGAATAAAGTTGACGGAATGAAACTTGGGGGTATGGAAGGGAAATATAATGCCCAGTACAACGGAACCATTGTGGGGGTTGATTTGACCAAGGATTTTGGTGTGGCCCTGACTTATGCGGACGGTAACATAACCAACGGATTTGCCGGACATAATGATGCCAAGTATTATGGCGGAAGCATTTATGGCAGGAAAGTGTTGGGAAAGGTAAATCTTTATGGGGATATTTCTTACACTCATGCTAAAAATGAACTGCAACAAAATAACGTGACTTCGGATGCCAAAACCGATACTGTAAGCGTTGGACTGACAGCAAAATATGTATGCAAAAAGGGAAATGTAGCACCTTTTGCAGGGGTAAGGTACATAAGAATTGACGGCAAAGAATATAAGGACAGCTTAGGTATTAGCCGTGAAGCAGGTAAAATTAATTCGGTTGTAGTGCCTTTGGGTTTGGAATATAACGGAAAATTTGCAATGCCGGGCAGCACCTGGACTTGGAGGCCTACGGCAGCAGTTGGATTTATGTTTAATTTTGGTGACAGAGATAATAAGATGACTTTGAAGTATAACGGGGCAACAGATACATTTGGCTATGATTTTGTGGATAAACGTACTTTCTTTACCAAAGTTGGAATGGAAGTTGAGAAGAAAAAAATTACATTTGGCGTTGGATATAATTTTATGAAGAGCAGTAACAGCCGCAATGATAAGTGGAGTGTAAATTTGAAGTTTAGTTTTTAATGATATGAGGTTGGAAAAAAATTATCTGATTTTCATCCCGTCATAGCGGGAAACGTAATTTAAAATAAGGATTAGGGATGGTAGGATGTTCCTGTGATTATATAGTTAGGTTTCAGGAAAGTAAGAGTAAAGCGAACTTTTTCCCTCTTTAGTAAAGAGGGGGGACCGCTTGCGGTGGGAGTTTTTGCATTATAACGAAAACTGCAAATAGATTATAAAATACGAGAGAAGAGAAAACAATTTATGAATGCTTCGCATAATGCAAAAACACCCGTCTGCCCCTGGGTTCCTGTGGGCAGAGTAGGATAAAGGAATTAGGAATCAGTATTTAGGGGAAGTCGGCATAGTGTGGACTTTTTTATTTTAATCACGGGAACATATTACCACATCTTTTCTCTTGACAATGATTGGTGTTGATAGTAGAATACGATTTAAAGTTAGTCCAATTATTGACCAACTTTAAATTGGAGGGGTTTGGTATGAGGCAGAGGGAGATAAAGCGGGACTTTTATTTGCAACAGTTAATTGACCATCAGGATGATGGGATGATTAAGATTGTTACAGGGGTACGCCGTTGCGGTAAGAGTTATCTGCTTTTTAATTTGTTTTATGATTATCTTTTGCAGTCGGGTGTCAAACAGGATGAGATTATCACGATTGCCCTGGATGAAGACCGGTATGCTGATTTGCGTGATGTCAGGGTGCTGGCGGAATATATTCGTTCTCAAATAAACCCGAAGAAGAAGTGTTTTCTTTTTATTGATGAGGTTCAGTATGCTATCAGGCGTTCCGAATTTGAGAATGAGTATGATATAGGGCTTTACGGGGTGCTTAATGAGTTGTTGCACATGCACAATGTTGATGTTTATGTCACGGGCTCAAATTCCAAGTTGCTTACGAAGGATGTGTTGACCGCTTTTCGTGGGCGTGGCTGGGAGATACGGATGCATCCTTTGTCATTTGCAGAGTATTTCAACCATGTGGGAGGGGATGAGCGGCATGCTTATGCAGATTATTCCCGTTATGGAGGTATGCCCCAGGTGGTGGCTTTGAAGAATGAGACAGAAAAGGAGGAGTATCTTAAGGGACTTTTTGATGAGGTTTATTTTAAGGATGTGGTGGCACGTTATAATTTGGAGTTCAGGCCTGTTTTTGGTGAGGTTGTGAATGTGTTGTGCTCGTCCGTGGGTTCTTTGGTTAATGCTTCCAAGTTGGCGAGGACGATTACTTCAGAATGTAATGTTAAGATATCCAGTATTACGGTTGCCAATTATCTGGAATATTTGACGGAGAGTTTTCTTTTTTCCTGTGCCCGCCGGTATGATGTGAAGGGGAAGCGTTATTTTTCTTATCCGATGAAGTATTTTTGTGAGGATGTGGGGTTACGTAATGCCCGGTTGAATTTCCGTCAGCAGGATCCGACACATCTTATGGAAAACATTATTTATAACGAATTGTGCAGAAGGGGTTATAGTGTGGATGTGGGCAGCGTGGATGTGTTGGAGAAGAAAGAAAGGGGATATTCACAAAAGCAGGTGGAGATTGATTTTGTGGTGAACAAGGGTTCCCGGCGGCTTTATATTCAGTCCGCTTATCGGGTGGAAGATCGTGAAAAGCAAGTGCAGGAGACAAGGCCGTTGTTGCAGGTGGGAGATGTTTTCCGCAAGATTGTGATAGTTGAAGATGTGTATCATAAGTGGCATAGTGAAGAAGGTGTGGAGTTTATTGGGTTGTATGATTTTCTTTTACACCCGGAAATTTTAGAATAATGCGGAATGCGTAATTCGCAATGCGGAATTATTAAATAAATGTCAAAGAACAAAGAGCAAAGACCAAATATGGTAGGATGTTCCTGTGATTATAAATAGGGATTAGAAGTTAGAGGTTAGGGATTAGGTTTCAGGATAAAGGAATTAGGAATCAGGAATTAGGGGAAGTTCGCATTCATTGGACTTTCCCTGAATCCTAAATCCTAATTCCTTTGCCCTTATTCTAATCACAGGAACATATTACCATAACTTTAAGTTTTAAGATTTTAACTTCTAATTTTATCCACTTACCAAATTTCATTATGTAATGTATAATAGACAAAACAAAATTCAAAGGAGGGGGAAAATGAAACTGACGGTGCTTTTGGATAACAACACTTATACTGGCCAATATTATTTGGGGGAGCCGGGGCTTTGCTACTATATTGAGGAAGGCGGGCTTACCATGCTTCTTGATACAGGTTACAGTGATGCTTTTTTGAAGAACGCTCCGAAACTGGGTTGTGATTTGGGCAAGGTTCAGAAAATTGCTTTGAGCCACGGGCATAATGACCACACGGGCGGCTTGGCTTATATGGCAAAGAACATGAATATCAGCGGGGTGGAAGTGCTTGCCCACCCGGAGACCTTTCTGCCTAAACGGAATGATAATGGCAGGATGTTTGGTTCCCCGTTGAGTGAGGATGAGCTGGACAAACTTACCCGTCTGGAACTGCGGGAAGACCCTGTGTGGCTGACGGATAAACTGGTGTGGCTGGGGGAAATCCCCAGAGTACATGAATGGGAAAAGAACCTGACCATTGGGGAGGCAACGGACAGTGAGGACAGCGACGAGTGGCATCGGGACAGCGTGCCGGACGATACCGCTTTGGCGTTGAAAACGGATAAAGGGGTGTTCGTCATCACGGGTTGCAGCCATTCCGGCATTTGTAATATTATTACCCGGGCTTTGGAAGTGTGCGGTGACCAGCGGCTTTACGGAGTGATGGGCGGAATGCACCTCACCAGTTTGGATGAGCGTTCCGAAAAAGCCATCGCCTTTATGGAACATTTACATCCCGCAATACTTTATCCTGCCCATTGTACTTGTTTTGAAGTTCGGGCGGAAATGGTGAAACGGGGTCTGCCCGTGGGTGTGGTGGCGGTAGGAATGAAATTGGAAATCTAATAAAAAAAGGGGAGTAAATCAAGTTGTTTGCTCTCCTTTTTATTTTACAATTATTTGTTTTTGCCGCAAGCCGCTTGCCCTCAGTTTGCGTAAATAGTAATCCCCGTGCTGCCGCAGCCATTTCCGTCTTGTGTAATAGTCGGGCATTACCCGTAAAATTTCCGCATAGAATTTTGGGGAATGGTTCATTTGCAATCTGTGGCAGAGTTCGTGAACCACGATGCAATCAATTATTTCCGGCGGGCAGAGCATCAAGAGGCAGTTAAAAGTGAGTTTGCCCTTGCTTGTGCAACTGCCGTAATTGTGTACCATATTGCGGATGGCAAGTTTGGTGTAGTTGACACCGATGACAGCCGCCCATTTTGCGACTCTTTGGGGGATATCATTTACGGACAAACGAAAAAGGGCTTCAATTTCTTCAGGGGTAAATTTGTCGTTGGCAAATTGGGCTTTTGCCCGTAACTGTTTTTCAATCCAGTCCAAGTGTTTGGCGGCAAAGTCACGCAAAATCTTCTCGCTGACGGAATAGGGCGCTTTAATCAGCACCTGTCCCTCATCGGTGACTTTCAAAGTATATGTTCTTCGTCTTTCCCGAATAATGGGAATGGAGTTTAGGTCAAACATGTTGATACTAATGAAAAGATAAAAACTTAAAGCTTAAAGTTATGGTAGGATGTTCCGGTGATTAGAACAAGGAAGTTAGCAGAGTGCGAAAGCAACCCTCTCCTTGGGGAGAGGGAATTAAAGGGTGTGGGGAAAAGTACGAAAGCAATTAGAATTGTGAAAGGATGGTAAGATGTTCCGGGGAGTATAGCGGGAAAGTTGGCATCGTGCGGAAGAACCTTCCTTTGATAGGGAAGGGGGACCGCTTGTGGTGGATGAGTAGAAAAGTAGAGAGTTTTGCTTGGTTATGTTTAGCAGTAGTGACGGGTATCCTACTCACCCCTGCCCCTCCCTAGCAAGGGAGGGTTTGTTCGCATTCAGCGGACTTTCTTTATTTTAATTAACGGAACATATTACCATAACTTTAAGCTTTTAACTTTTAATTTTTAATTTCTTATTGCCAGCCATCCGTAGGAACACAAGCCAATCAAGAGCAACCCTGCGAAATTGTAGAATGAGAAACTTTGTAGAAAAGTGAAACTCATGGAGGGATAATCTTTGGTAAAGAATTTGTAACTGATGACCGAGGCCATAGAGGCAATCAATGTTCCCAGCCCTCCCACATTCACGCCCACAAGCAAGGCATCCGCCTGATTGGTCAGTCCTGCCAAGAGCATAGCCGCCGGCACATTGCTGATAAATTGGGATGTCAATACCCCTGCCGCATAAGTTCCTGCCATAGTGCCCAAAAGGGAATTTTTCAAATAAACTACAAACTCTGTGTGTTGAATATTGCCGATAAAAATAAAGAACCCCACAAAGGTCAAAAGCAAACCATAATCCACTTGCAACAGCAATCGCCAGTTCACGATTCCGCATACAGCCACTGTTATTCCCAAGACCAGCCATTTATCGGCATAATGCAGGACACCGGCTATGTTCACCGCCAACAGAATCAAGTATAAAATTGTCAAATTGCGTTTGGGACGGGGCATGGAACCTAAGTCAAACTCTACAGCCACATCCTGTGTCCGCCAAACCAAAATGCCGACATATATTACACTTATCACAACAGGCACGGACATAACCGTTAAGAACCCATTGGCGGTATAACCATAGTGAGTGAACAGAAATAGGTTTTGCGGATTGCCCTGGGGAGTCAGCATACTGCCTAAATTTGCCGCCAAAGTCATTAGCACAATGGGGCGTACCATATCCCGCTTTACGGCTTTGCCGATAATCAATGCCAAAGGCACAAAAGTAATCAGAGCCACATCGTTGGTAACAAACATGGATGCCCAAAAGGTGATGCCCACCAAGACCAAAGTAACGGAACGCAGATTGGCACAGGGTTTCAAAAGTTCCAAGGCCAGCCAATCTAAAAATTGGATGCTTTTCAGTCCGCACACCACCAGCATCAAACTAAAAAGCACCCCCAACACATTAAAGTCAATGGAGTGCCAGTCAGGCATATTATAAAAAGATGAAATTATTGCCAAAAGCACTGCCGCCACCAGCACTGCCTCGCTTTTGAGGGTGGCTTTGGCGGCGGATAAAACAGAAGAATTTTTCATTGTTTTTTATCCAACAAGCGTATGAAATAATAATAGCAGCCCGCAAAGAGGGAGGAGGCACAGAACCAGCTGATGGGTTCCGCCAGACATACACCAATAAAGCCAATGGTGGGGGCCAGGAAAATGGCAACCCCGCAACGGGCGAAAAGTTCTATGATTGCACCGCAGATGGGGACAAGGGAAAGCCCCATGCCCTGCAAGGTGTTGCGGTAAATGAAAATTTGTCCCAAGAAGAAATAGAAGGGAATGCTGTAATGGAAATAGGTACGGGCGGAAACCATAACCTCCGGCTCCGGGTTATCCAAAAACAGTGCCACGATATTTTCCCCAAAGGTAATAATCAAAATCGTCGCCACAATGGCATAACCGAGGGAACACAAACTCATCTTTTTTACGCCTTCCCGAATACGGTGAAATTTTCTTGCCCCATAATTTTGGGCGGTGAAAACCGCCATAGCAAGGCCGGCACTGACCATGGGCTGGGTGCAGATTTGTTCCATTCTGATGGCGGCGGTGAAACCCGCAATGGTCTTAGGCCCAAAGCCGTTGGTAACACTTTGCATTACCAAAATGCCGATTCCCAAAACAGAAAAATGCCCCGCCATGGGCAGCCCTGTGCGTATGTGAGCCCAAATTTCTTCCCGGGAAAAAACAAAGTCCTTCCTGCTTAAATGCAGTTCCGGCAAATAGCGCCAAATCCAGGTGACGCAGAAAAGTGCGGACACACTTTGGGCAATGACCAAAGCCCTGGCACAGCCGGGGATGCCTAATTGCAAAGGCCCGACAAAAGTAATTGCCAAACCGATATTCAAAAGTGTGGAAATAATCAAAGCATAAAGAGGGGTCTTGCTGTCGCCCAAAGCGCGCAGAATGGCGGACAAAAGATTATAGGCCATCATGGCATACAGACCGTTAATAACAATCATAATGTAACTTTTGCCGTTTTTATAAATGTCCGGCGGCACATTCATCATATTCAGCAAGGGGTCAATGATGAGATTGAAAAATATAATGACGATTGTTGTGATAATCACACTTAAAATGATGCTGGTGGCAAAGGAACGGCGGACACCGTCCATATCACCCGCCCCGAAGCGTTGGCCCGTGATAACTGAAAAACCGCTTGCCATGCCGAAGGTGACAAAGATAGTCAAAATGAAAAGAGGAGCAGTTGCACCCACTGCCGCCAAAGCGTTCATACCCAGCATCTGACCTACAATAATAATATCGCTGATGTTATAAAGTTGTTGAAACAAATTGCCGATAAGCAGGGGTACCATAAAGGGGAAAATTAGCTTTAACGGAGCCCCCTCTGTCATGTTTTTCATTTCTTCCTCGCTAAAATGCTTTTATACTTTGTCACTGCGGAATAATTTTGACCTCGATGACCTTCAAGGTCTATCTCGTCCAAAATTTTCCTTGTTCCTGGTCTAAAACCATTTTTTCTTCGGAATATTCTTTGATAAAATGGCTTTACACTTTGTCACTGCGGAATAACTTAATTCCGTTTATTCTTAATAATCTCTATTATAACAGGTAAAACACTTACCACAATAATACCTAATGTAACCAAAGAAAAGTTTTGTTTAATAATGGGTATATTACCGAAGAAATAACCGCCGCCCACAAAGAGGGCCACCCATACAACCGCACCCACCACATTGTAACGGGCAAAAGTGAAATAATTCATTTTGCCGATGCCTGCCACAAAGGGGGCAAAAGTTCGCACAATGGGTACAAAACGTGCCAGAAAAATGGCTTTGTGCCCGTGCTTGGCATAGAAGTTTTGCGCTTTGTCAATATGTTCCTGCTTCACAAAACCATGAGTAATTTTCACCAAATTCAACCCCACATGTTTGCCAATCTCATAATTGGTGGCATCGCCTATAATGCTGGACACGAGAAAAATAACAGTGACGGTAACAATGTTCATACCTTCCGGACTGGCTGCCGCCAACGCACCACAGGCAAAAAGCAAAGAGTCGCCGGGCAGGAAGGGTGTCACCACCAGACCTGTTTCGCAGAACACCACCAAGAATAAAATAGCGTATATATAATTGCCGTAATCCGCCATAATCAAAGGAAGGTGTCGGTCTATATGCAACACGACTTCCAAAATGGCACTTAAAGTTGTTTCCATAATGCGAAACATATTATAGCAAATTACGGAAGTTTTTGCTATAATATAAAAGTTATTTTGAAATTGCGAGGAGAGAATATGACGGACATTCAGGCAAGGATTAAAGAATTGCAGGCACAGGGCAAAGAAGTGCCTGCTCCGGATATGATTAAAACCCCGGAACAGATTGAAAAAATACGCTTGGCGGGCAAGTTGAATACCGCCGCTTTGGACCTGATCGGCAAGTTCATTAAGGTGGGGATGAAGACGGAGGACATTGACCGCAGGGTGCATGACTTTATTGTTTCGCAGGGCGGCAGGCCGGCGGACTTGGGTTATGACGGCTATCCCAAATCAATTTGCACCAGTGTGAATGATGTAATTTGCCACGGCATCCCCAGTGCCTATGCTTTGAAAAGCGGGGATATAGTCAATGTGGATATTACAACAGAATTGAACGGCTATTACGCCGATGCCAGCAGAATGTATATGGTGGGCAGGGTGAAGAAAAATGCGGCGGATTTGGTGAACATTACCCGTGAATGTATGCGGCGCGGCATACAGGCGGCCCAGGCATGGAACACCACCGGCGACATTGGGGCGGCGGTAAGCGCTTTGGCGCGCAAACACGGTTACAGCATTATGAAGGAATATGGCGGTCATGGTGTGGGTTTGGCGATTCACGAAGACCCCTATGTGTGTCATTATGGCAAGAAAGGGGAAGGAATGGTTTTAGTGCCGGGTATGGTTATCACCATTGAACCCATGATTAACGAAGGTACGGACCAATGGTATGAAGCGGGGCAGGGTGATTGGGAGGTGTTTACGGCGGACGGCAAACTTTCCGCCCAGTGGGAGAACACCATTTTGATTACGGAACACGGACCGGAAATTTTAACAGAATAAAAACGGACAATAAAAAACCTCTGCCGCTTGGACAGAGGTTTTTAAGTTCATAAATCAGTAACCGCTGTAAAAGGCCGGTTGGACTTTTTTGGAACGGACTTTGTTATAGGCCTCTTCCACCGCTTTTTTGGCAGCATCAAAAGCCGCTTTCTTGTCCGTCATTTTGCCTTCAACCAAAACCACGGGTGTGCTTTTGCTTTTGCCGCTTTCCACAATGCGGCCGTTGGCTTTAATGTCTTCATAGACAACTACCAAACAGCCGGTTTCTTGGGCAATCAAATCATGAATCTGTGCCATCTGCACATCCACATCCCCACGGCCGTCCCGGACAATGAGTTTTGCGTTCAGTTTGCCCACTGCTTTTTTGGCACCGCTGAGCATGGCCTTGGTAATATCATTTTCCTGGGGAATACTGAAGCCAATCAATACGGGGCGTCTGTCCACCACAATGGCCTCTGTGGCAGTGGTAAAACAACAGAAAACTGTGAGCAAAAATATACTTAAAATTCTTTTCAACATAATACCCTCCTGATGTACTTTGATTGCATTATAGCATATTTTTGTCAAAAAAAGTGAAATTTTCAAAAAAATATGCTAAAATATTAAAATATTTAATGAAGGAGGATCGGATATGCCTTTTGTAAATATTCGCATAACTAAGGAAGGTAAAGTGACCAAAAAGCAGAAACTGGCTCTGATTGAGGGGACTACCAATTTGTTACACGATGTGTTAGGCAAGAACAAGGCCAGCACCGTTGTTATTATTGACGAAGTGGATACGGATAATTATGGCCTGGGCGGGGACAGCATTACCAATATCCGCAAGAAGAAAAAATGATTTTTGATACTCACATGCATTGCCAACGTAGTTGTGACAGCAGGATGACTTTGACTCAGGCGGTGGCAAGGGCTAAGGATTTGGGCATTGGTATGTGTGTTACGGAGCATTGGGATTATGATTACCCGACTTATCCGCAGGCATTCCATTTCAATGTGAAAGAATATGTGGCGGATGTGACCAAGGTACGCAGTGACAGGGTGCTGTTGGGCATTGAAATTGGCATGATGCCACATTTGGTGAAGAAGAACACAAAACTGGCACAGAGTGCGGATTTTGATTATGTGCTTTGCAGCATCCACTGTGTGAACCGCAAGGATATTTATGACAAAAAGTTTTACACGGGAATGACCAAACAGCAGGCCGTGGAAGCATATCTTAAGGATATGATTACTTGTGTTAAGTCCCACACGGAAATTGATGCCCTAGCGCATATTGATTATATTGCCCGCTACTGGGTTTATGGTACAGGCCTGGATTGGCATGACGCACCTGATTTGTGGGATGAGATGTTTAAGGTCTTGGTGGAACGGGAAATTCCTTTGGAACTGAATACCCGCCGTTTGCCCCAGGCAGGTGTGGCTGAAGAATTGAAAAAGATATATGCCCGCTACAGGGAATTGGGCGGCAAATATATGACGACGGGAAGTGATGCCCATTATACGGACGCTATCGGCCTGGAGATTAAGGAAGCAACGGGGCTGATTCGTGACTGGGGTATGACTCCTGTGTATTTCAAAAACAGAAAAATGGAGGAAATATGCTAAGTACATTTGTGTTCGGTAACAGTTGGACTTGGCTGCCAAACTTGATTTTGACAGTTGATGTGCTGACGGCACTGGTCATTTTTTATTACACTTTCAAACACAGGTATTACTGGATTGGCGCTTTGGAAGCATTGCAGTTGGGACTTGTGCTGTGGTTTGAATCGGCTCACGGTCATTCCTTGGTTGGTTCCAGCCCGTTCATTATTGATGAGTTGGCTTGGGTGATGCTGGCCATTGCGGCCATTATTGGCGGCTCCATTGTGGTGTTTGCCATCGGGTACATGGAGGAGTTCCAACGGGAACATCCTGATGTGGCGGACAGAAGGCCGTTTTTCTTTGGAGTTATGCTTGTCTTTCTGATGGCAATGTTCGGTTTGGTGATGAGCAATAATTTGCTTTATATGTACACCTGCTGGGAAATTACCAGTTTGTGTTCCTTCCTGTTGATTGGCTATACGCAAACTGGGGAGGCAACTGCCAATTCTTTCAAAGCGTTGTGGATGAATTTGTTGGGCGGTTTGGCTTTTGCCCTTGCCATTGTACTGATGGGGACACAATTACATACGGCGGAACTTACCCGTTTCCTGGCAGTGGGCGGCGGTAACAGAGTTGTTTTGACTTGTGCGGCCCTGCTGGTTTTCTGTGGCTTCACCAAGTGTGCCATGATGCCTTTTAGCGGCTGGCTTTTGGGTGCAATGGTGGCGCCTACACCGACTTCCGCCTTGCTTCATTCTTCAACTATGGTCAAGGCAGGCGTATTTTTGATTATTAAACTCTGCCCGGTTTTGAGCGGTAATTTAGTCGGCCTAATGACTTTGCTGGTAGGTGGCTTTACCTTCTTCTTTGCCGGTTGTGCGGCGGTTTCACAAAGTGACGGCAAAAAGGTTTTGGCTTATTCCACAATTTCCAATTTGGGCTTGATAGTGTGCTGTGCCGGGGTGGGCAGTTATGCCGGCGCATGGACGGCAATTATGTTGGTAATCTTCCATGCGGTTGCCAAGAGTTTGTGCTTCCTCTCCGTTGGTACGGCGGAGCAGGAAATCGGCAGCCGTAATCTGGAAAGTTTTGACGGCATGATTTGCCGTATTCCCCGTTTGGCAATTTGTATGCTGATTGGTATTTGCGGTATGTTTTTAGCCCCCTTCGGAATGTTAATTTCCAAATGGGCGGCGATGAAGACCGTGGTGGATGCAGGGGAACCGCTTTTAGTTTTGTTGTTAGTTTTTGGTTCTTCAATAACCATGTTCTATTGGAGCAAATGGTTGGGAAAGATTTGTGTTTATATTCCCGCAAAAGAAAAACTGGGTCAGACCATTCATGGGGTGCAATGGTTTGCTTTGCTGCTTTTGGCTTATTTGGTGGTAGCCCTTTGTGCGGCCTTCCCCTTCCTTTCCAAGTTGGTGGTAGTACCCTATTTGCAAGATATGTATGCGGTGACAACTGAGATTATTTCCGGCAATAATTTCCTGCTTACGGGCATTATGTTGTTATTGCTTTTGGTAATGGCTTTGTGCTACGGCAGGGGTTGCAAGAACAAGAAAGTAATAACTCAACTTTCCGGTCTTAATAATGGGGATGACCAAAGTTATGAAGGCACATTAGGCACAGTGGCTGTGACTTTGAATAACTGGTATTTGGAAGATTGGTTTGGTGAAAAGAAGATGTGCCGCTACGGCTATGAATTTTGCTTCATCTTCATTGTCTTGGGTTTGGTGTTCGTAGGAGGTGGAGTATTATGAGCGTTACCAGTATTATTGCTGTAGTTCTATACTTGTTGCTTGCTCCTCTTGCAGGCGGATTGCTGGCCGGGCTTGACCGTATTATCAGCGCCAGGATGCAACGCCGTGTGGGACCGCCCCTTTATCAACCTTTCTATGACTTTCTGAAACTGTGGGGCAAGGAAGGGCAGGAAGTCAATCCTGCCCAAGGATGGTATATTGGCGGATTTTTGCTTTTTGTGGTTTTGAGCGGTGTGTTCTTCTTCGGGCAAGGGGATTTGCTTCTGATAATCTTTACCCTGACTATTGCCAGCGTATTGTTTGTTATGGGAGCGTACTGTTCCAATTCCCCTTTCAGCCAGGTGGCCGCCCAACGTGAATTGGCACAGGCCATGGCCTATGAACCCATGATGCTTTTGGTGGCAATCGGATTTTACCTGCAGTGCGGGTCCTTTGTGGTGGGGGATATTTTGAACGCTTCCAGTTTAAGCGTTTTACGGATGCCGGGAATTTTCCTGGGAATGGTTTTCATTTTCCTTATTAAGTTCCGCAAGTCACCTTTTGACGTTTCCATGAGCCATGAGGTACATCAGGAACTGATTCAGGGTATGGTGACGGAGTTTTCCGGCCGGACTTTGGCTTTGATTGAACTGGCGCATTGGTATGAAAATGTTTTCCTTTTGGGTTTTGTATATTTGTTCTTTGGGGCGGCATGTCCGCTGGTGCCTGTTTGCGGGCTGGCGGCTTGTGCTTTGGTCTATTTCTTCATGATATTGGTTGATAACTGCTGTTCCCGGGTTAAGTGGCAGAGTTTGGTGCGTTCCGCATGGGTGATTACCATTATCTTGGGCTTTGGGAATGTGGTTTATTTAATGGTCTTTCGTTAATTTGGGAATGGC
>JAZLLX010000068.1:0-1750 GCA_045598345.1 Acidaminococcaceae bacterium
ATAGTGTTTTGCTTTTGTGTTCGGTAAAAAAATAATAAACATTTCTCTTGCCAAAGTGCATAGGGGGGGGGGTATAATATTAATTAAAGTTGAATTAAAAAACATTTGTTTAAGGAGAAATTAAAATGAAAATTAATTTGAAGAAAAAGGTTATGCTGGCGGTGCTGGCGGGGAATATGCTGTGTATGGGTCAGGGGTTGGCCGCTTCGCCTTTTTATGGTAATGTTTGGTACGGTGATGCTTCAAATCCAAGCTTATGGAAAGGGGCAAGTGGGTCGCCAGCAACGATTGATAACCCTTGTGCTTCAGGGGCAAATCTTGCATTAGATGGTACAAGTGGATCATTGACACCTGTTTTTAGTAGCGTAAAGTATTTTTGTGCAGGGTATGGTGAGAGCGGCGAGATAAAGAATAATTATTTGACCATAAAGAACGATTGCGATTTGTCTTCTAACAGTTCTCTTGTGATTTATGCGGGGCGTGGGAATCCGGGTGTTTCGGAAGTTAGCGGCAATCATTTAATAATTGAGAGCGGTACTTTTGCAGCAAGTTCACAATTAGTTGCTGGTAGCGGAGCAAATGGTGTTTCTGTTTCCTCTAATAAAGTAGAAGTTGCCAATGGCAATTTTAGTGCTAATTCCATTAAAATTTATGGCGGCGAAGGTGCTGGTGGCGGTACTGGTGATGCTACACACAATCAGGTGACAATTACAAATGGTACTTTTGGTAATGTTACTATTTACGGAGCAAAGGGGGACAGTGTTGGAACGCGTAATGCTACCGATAATATAGTGGATATTTTGGGCGGTACTTTTGATAATGATAACTTTAATCTTTATGGAGGATATACGACTACTGGTACAAGTGAACGCAATAAATTGAATTTGAAAATTAAGATGGGAGAACATAAGGCGGCTAATGTTGGATATTTCCAAGAAATGAATTTTACTTTGCCCAGCGATATTGCTGACGGGGATACAATGCTGAAAACGAATCAATTACAAGTTGAAAATGGAAGTGGCGGTACTGCAACTATCAATGTTTATGCGGCTTCGGGGGTTACTTTGAAAGCAGGAAATGTAATTACTTTAGTGGATGTTTCGAATACTATTTCCGGTACTTATGAGGCAGGTGATATTCTTGGGGATGCGGCTGAATTCTATAGAGAAAATGAAACTGACAATATTGATTTCAATGGTGATGGTGATTTTAAAGATTTGATTATAAAATTGTTAAAGGATTATGGCGGTGGTGGCGGTGGCAATGAAGACCAACAGAAAGCCCCTGTTGAAGGTGTGGCGGCGGGAGCGGGAATCGTCAATGCCAGTGCGGGCTTGGCAAGCGGTGAGGGTATGAGCAGTTTGGTTGCCAATACCGCCGGCGGAACAGATACCTTCGGCGCTATGAGTGCGGGCAGCAGTAAATATAAGACAGGCAGCCATGTGGATGTGGACGGTTGGGGTGTTATCGTTGGTGCAGGAACAACAAAAGAATGGCAGAACGGGGGAAAAACAACCTATGGCTTATTCTTTGAATATGGCAAAGGGGATTTTGACACCTACAACGGCAATGTACACGGTGACGGCAATGCCGAAAACAAGGGCGTGGGGATTATGATACGCCACCAGTTAGAAAACAACACCTACTTTGAAGGCAATGTCCGCTACGGCAAGCAGGAAACGGAATGGAGCGAAAGCGAACTGGGCGGCTATGAAACGGACAGCAAATATCACGGGGCAATGGTGGGCTT
>JAZLLX010000069.1:0-1471 GCA_045598345.1 Acidaminococcaceae bacterium
CGGTTTGTCTTTGACGGGTAATGACTACATTACCCTTGTGAAAGGCGTGGATGATACTTCTTTTACACCTGCTGCATCAGGATTGGGTCATTATGTTTTGGAGATTGGTGGAGTTAAGGAACTGGTTTATTCCAACGGCACACCAACTCCTAAAGGCGACTACACCATTAAGCAGGGGGAAAAAAAGTGGGATTCAGCGGCAACGGCAGGGGAATATACTGGTAATAATGCAAGGATTTGTGGCAATGTGGATGGCACAACTTTAAGCCCTGCTGACAGCGGACTTTCCGCCACCAGTTACAGCAATAACGAGATAATTTTCCGCAGGGGTGAATATAGTGGTTTTTCTATATCTGGTGCAAATGGTGGCCTTGATTGTGATACAACTGACAATAAGGTTAGCGTTTATGGGGGGACGTTTAACGGTACTGGTGCAAATGTGATAGTTGGCGGTTGGAGTGGTGCTTCTGGTAATGCTCTTCGTAATACTGTAAATCTTTATGGGGGCAGTATTAGCGGCAGTTTGGTTGTAGGCGGATACGCTGATGAATACGAAGGAAGGCTCGGTAATGTAGAAAATAACACGGTGAATATTGATGGCGTCAGTATTAGTTCTTCTACGGTTTATGGCGGACGGAGCAGAAGTAGTGGTAATATTACCAATAATACAGTGAATATTAAGAGCGGCAGTATCGGCGCATCCAATCAAATATATGGCGGTTACAGTGAAAGCGGTTCGGTTACAGGGAATACAGTAAATATTGAAGGAGGAACTTTTGCTGACGGATTTAAACTTTATGGTGGTTATACGTCATCTGGTACAAGTTCCGGCAATACTTTAAATTTAAAAATAAAAATGGGCGGCAAGGCGGCGGAAGTGGGATGCTTCCAAATCATGAACTTTACTTTGCCGAATGATATTGCTGACGGGGACACAATGCTGAAAACGACAGATATGAAATTTGATGCAACGAATACCACTATCAATGTTGATGCTTCTCTTGCAACATTGAACAATGGTGATGTTATAACTTTGATAGAGTCAACTAATGCTCCGACTGGAGTTTGGACAGCGGGGACTGTTGCTGGTGTGAAAGGTACAATAACTTTGGATGGCAATAATATAATATTTACAATGACAGGGGCAAGCGGTGGCGGTGACGACCAACAGAAAGCCCCCGTTGAAGGCATTGCGGCCAGTGTGCAGATGGTGAACCAAAGTGCGGACTTGGCAAGCGGCGAAGGTATGAAGAGTTTGGTTGCAGAAACTGTCGGCGGAGTTACAAATACTTTCGGTGCATTTACTGCGGGCAGCAGCAAATACAAAACCGGAAGCCATGTGGATGTGGACGGTTGGGGCGTGCTTGTTGGTGCAGGCAAGACAAAGGAATGGAAAGACGGCTCTGCCACAACTTACGGCCTGTTCTTTGAATACGGCAAAGGGGACTTTGACACCTACAACGGCGATGTA
>JAZLLX010000070.1:0-10317 GCA_045598345.1 Acidaminococcaceae bacterium
TCCTCCACCGTATAATCCTTGCCGCAAACCTTCAGCACTTTGCCGGCACTCCGCTTGGATGCCAACAGCCGCAACTCATTAAAAGGAAAATTCCGTTCCTCAATAAGTTTCAAAAACTCCGTGCCCACCGCCCCCGTAGCAACCAGAAAGGCCACATTGCACTTTTTCTTAATCAACCTCCAAAAATAATTAGCAATTGGTAACGCATAATGCGTAACGATTTATATAATCATTGGAACATTTTACAATAAGTTTAAGCGTTAAGCTTTTATCTTTTCATTAGCGTCAGCGTAATTGCTCACCCCACCACCGTCCTTCTATGTTCCTTTAGACGGTCCCCCGCCCCTTTATGGGCGGACGAGGGTTCGCATAACCCCGCACACCTGAAACCCAAAATATAATCACCGGAACATATTACCATCATTCTTAATTCTGCATTCATAATTCTTAATTCAGTTACGCGTTGCGAATTACAAATTACGCATTACAAAATGTTTTCCAACCCATAAACCAGCCCTTGATACTCTTGTATTTTCCTGCAAGCCATAATCACTCCCGGCATATAACATTCTCTGTTGATGGGTTCTGTGGAAATCCGCAAGGTTTCACCCTGACCTCCAAACACAACTTCTTGGGAAGCCACATACCCGGGCAAACGCAAACTGTGAATTTTCATACCTTCATAATCCGCCCCCCGACACCCTGCCATAGTTTCTTTTTCTTCAGGGTGCCCTTGTTGCATTTTCTTTCGTACCTCGGCAATTTTCTTGGCAGTCATAATGGCCGTACCGCTGGGGGCATCCAATTTTTTATCGTGGTGTTTTTCAATAATCTCCACATTAGGAAAATATTTGGCCGCCTCCACTGCCAATTTCATCATTACCACAGCACCTAAAGCAAAATTCGGTGCAATTAAAACAGAAGTTTTGTTGTCCTTCGCCAGTTTGTCAACTTCTTCCAAATCCTGTTGGGAAAATCCCGTTGTTCCCACAACGCAATGTACACCCAAAGCCAATGCCTTGCGTAAATTTTCCATAACCACAGCAGGTTTGGTGAAATCAACCATTACATCCGGCTTGGCAGTTTTGATGGCGGCAACTAAATCCTGTTCCACCTTCATACCGCCAGAAGAACCCTCTGCCGCATCCACCACGGCAACCAGTTCCAAATCTTTCTCATTGAGTACGGCTTTGACAGTTTCCGTACCCATCCGCCCTAAAGCGCCATTGACAAGTACTCGCATAGTATGCTCCTTTTTGCACAATTAATAATTAATGATGAATAATGAATAATTCAGGTAATATGTTCCGGTGATTATAATGGGGAATTTTCGCCTTTGGCGAAAATTGTCCACAATTACTAATTACTCATTACTCATTTAAAATAATTTACGCCGGACAAAAACAATTTTTGATCTTTGTTCCCTGCAATATTACGGAACAAGCCATCCGTAAAACGCTCGCTATGTCCCATTTTCCCAAACACCCTGCCATCTTCAGATGTAATACCCTCAATGGCATACATACTGCCATTGGGATTAAAGGGTGTATTCAGAGTGGACTGGCCTTCCAAATTTACATACTGGGTTGCCACCTGACCTCTGGCAAAGAGTTCCTTAATCGTTGCTTCCGGTGCAACAAATCTGCCCTCCCCGTGGGATACGGCTATACTGTGTGTTTCTCCCGGTTCACAAAGAGCAAGCCAGGGAGATTTATTGGAAACAACCTTAGTCGTAACTATTTGGGAAACATGACGGCCAATATCATTAAAAGTTAAAGTGGGTGATGTTTCTTCCATATCACGAATTTCTCCATAGGGCACCAATCCCAATTTAATCAAGGCCTGAAAACCGTTGCAAATGCCAAGCATCAAGCCGTCCCGCTCGTTCAAAAGACGGGTAATGGCATCCTTAATTCTGGGATTACGCAACATGGTGGCAATAAACTTTCCACTACCGTCCGGCTCATCCCCTGCACTGAAGCCGCCGGGAATCATAATGATTTGTGAATTATCAATGTACTGCACCATTGCTTTGACAGAATCCTCAATGGCCGTAGCGGTCAGATTCCGCACAACAAAAATGTCTGCTACCGCACCTGCATTTTCAAAGGCGGCCGCACTGTCATATTCACAGTTAATGCCTGGGAATACGGGAATAAACACACGGGGTTTGGCAATATTCACCGGTGCCGTCAAAGGCAATTTGTTTTTATACAGCGGTTGCTCAATGTCATTGGGTTCTGCAACTTGTGCCAATTTATCCGGGAAAATACCTTGCAATGTCTTGGTGTAGGCAGACAAAGCATCTTTCAAAGCAATTACAGAACCATTTACTTTAATCTCCGGCTTATCCGTAACTTTGCCCAATTCGGTATATTTAAGTCCTGCAAAAAGTTTTTCTGCCTCCGCATCCGCCAATTCCAAAACCATACCACAGGGCTGCAAAGCGAAAAGTGTTTCATTACTCATTTCACTGGTGAAAGCAAAACCATAATTATTGCCAAAGCACATGGTGGTAACCAATGCCCCCATGCCGCCGTCCTTCACTACTCCGACAGACAATATTTTACCCTGTAAAATTGCCTGATGAACCGCGTGCAAATTCTTTTGTAAAACTGCAAAATCAAGAACTTCTGCCTCATTGCGTGGGCAGGGCAGGAACACAACTTTACTGCCCGCTTTCTTAAATTCGGGACTAAACGTATATTTGCCCTCTGTAACAGCAACCGCAAAGGCAACCAATGTGGGAGGCACTTCCTTATCCATAAAAGTGCCACTCATAGAATCCTTGCCGCCAATGGGCGGAAGCCCCAAAGCATCCGTAACCGCAAACGCTCCCAGCAAAGCACTGAACGGCTCGCCCCAACTCTTTTCGTTATGCAGTTTGGGGAAATATTCTTGCAAGGTCATACGGATTTTAGACGGGTCTGCACCACAGGCAACTGCCCTCGTAATGGCCTCCGCCGTAGCATACATTGCTCCGTGAAAAGGGCTCCAGCATGCCACATCAGGATTATAGCCGCAAGCCATAACACTTGCCGCATCCGTCTTTTTACCCAACACAGGCACTCTTGCCACCATGCCCTCCATCGGTGTCAGCTGATTCTTACCACCAAAAGGCATTTGCACCGTCCCCCTGCCGATGGTGCTGTCAAAACGCTCGCACAAACCCTTTTGGCTGCAAACATTCAGACGGGACAAATTGTTCAACCATTTTGTCGGTAAATCTTTAGTGCCTGCAACTTCTTCACCCACCACTGAAAAAACAGATTTGGCATTATTTTCACCGACAACAACCTTTGTATGTTGTTGAACACCGTTGGTATCGAGGAAAGCACGGGACAAATCCACAATCTTATCCCCCTGCCAGGTCATTACCAAACGTCCCTTATCTGTTACTTCCGCAACCACAGTCGCTTCCAAATTTTCTTTATCAGCAAATTCAATAAATTTATCCCAATTTTTTGCCTCAATAACCACCGCCATCCGTTCTTGAGATTCAGAAATAGCCAGTTCCGTACCGTCAAGGCCTTCGTATTTTTTCGGCACCAAATCTAAATTGATTTCCAATCCTTCAGTTAATTCACCAATGGCAACGGAAACACCGCCGGCACCAAAATCATTGCAACGCTTAATCATGGGGGTAACTTCTTTGTTGCGGAAAAGCCGTTGTAATTTACGTTCCGTGGGTGCATTACCCTTTTGCACTTCCGCCCCGCAAGTGGACAAAGATTCTGTTGTATGTTCTTTGGATGCTCCAGTGGCACCACCACAACCGTCACGGCCGGTCCTGCCGCCCAAAAGCACTACAATATCCCCCGGTTCAGGCCTTTCCCTGCGTACCGCATCCTTAGGTGCCGCCCCAATTACGGCACCCACTTCCATTCTTTTGGCAACAAAACGGGGATGATAGTATTCATGCACATAACCCGTAGCCAGACCTATTTGATTACCGTAGGAACTGTAGCCGGCCGCCGCACCCACCGTAATTTTGCGTTGTGGCAGTTTGCCGGATAAAGTTTCCCCGATGCTTGCCCTTGGATCTGCCGCCCCCGTAATACGCATTGCCTGATAAACATAACTGCGTCCGGAAAGGGGGTCACGGATAGCACCGCCCAAGCAGGTTGCCGCCCCCCCGAAGGGTTCAATCTCCGTAGGATGGTTATGGGTTTCATTTTTGAACATAATGAGCCAATCTTCTTTTTTTCCCTCCACTTCAATCGGTACAACGATGGAGCAGGCATTGATTTCTTCCGACTGGTCCAAATCCGGCAGTTTTCCCGCTTTCTTCAATTTCTTGGTTTCAATACACGCCAAATCCATTAAAGTAATTGGCCTGTCCATATCTTTGCCATAGACCTCCTGACGGGCAGCCAAATATTTTGCCAGTGCTTCCTGCACCGGTTTATTGTAAAGTGATTGCTCAATTTCAATATTATCAATAGCGGTCATAAAAGTGGTATGACGGCAATGGTCTGACCAGTAAGTATCAAGCACTTTGATTTCTGTAACCGACGGTTCCCGTTTCTCTTCATCACGGAAATATTTTTGACACCAAAGCAAATCTTCCACACTCATGGCAAGCCCCATCTCATTACGCAAATCAGCAATTTGCTCTTTGTCCATTTGCATAAAGCCGGTTAAACGCTTGACCTTGGCTGGTTGCTCACTCTCTGCCACCAATGTTTCCGGTTTTTCCAAACTTGCTTCCCGTGCCTCCACCGGATTGACACAATAGGCCTTCACCTTGGCAAATTCTTCATCAGTCAATTTGCCTTCAATAATATATACCTTTGCGGATGCCACAATGGGACGTTCCTTTTGCGTAATGAGTTGAATACATTGCTCTGCAAAATCTTCCCTTTGGTCATATTGGCCGGGCAACAGTTCCACAGCAAAAACTCTGGCACCGTCAGGCACCGGCAATTCTTCTTCATATACTGCATCCACCGGCGGTTCGGAAAGCACCAGTTTCTTTGCCATAGCAAATTCCCCATCGTCCAAACCCATCACATCGTAGCGGTTGCAAATACGCATCCCCGTAATGCCCTGCATCCCCAAATTGTTCCGCAAATCATTACAAAGCCCCTTTGCCTCCACCGCAAAACCTTCCTTTTTTTCCACAAAAATTCTCTTAATTGAGCCCATAAATTCCTCCACAAATTTGAAAATTTATTTAAAATGAATTGATGTCAATCTGCAAAAATAAGATTACTAAAAATATTTGGACTTAATATCATCCCATTTGGGAAATTTAATATCTTTTCCATAATGATTTTTGTAACTGTGTCTAAATTTGTTTCTCCACTGACCTGCCTGATTATGTGTCTGCGGATCTTGATAAACAGTTTCCTCAAAAGCCGCCAAATAATCATTTAGATTTTCAAAAACTTTTCCTCTACCTTTTGTAGAATACCAATTACAGGGTCTCATTTTTTGAACAACATTATTTTTATATTGTACTGTTATAGGCCATTTTGTCATTGGTTTAGTAATTTCCCATATCTTTTTCAGCCATACATCTTTGACAACCACATCTCCTGTATTTTCATTCATTTCATAACCAAAAATCAGAAAATCCGTGTCTAAATGATATGGTTTTTCTATTAGTTCATTAACAAATGCTTTAAAATCAGCAATATCAAAAGCAGGACTCGCACACCTGTTAAATGCCTTTATTTCCAAAAGGGAAATTTTACAATTATCGGGATCGAGAAAAAAATCAGGTGGCATTTGCGTATTTGGATTAGGTACAAAATCCACATTATTATGTTCTAACCATCCTTCCATCCATTCCTGCAAAATATTACCGACAACATCTTTTTTCTTAACTATGATACTGACATCGCCTAAATTAAATTTAATTTGTCCCTTTAGAGTTTTAATTTTATCAACATTCACCAACCTGTTGTAAATATCCACCGCTGATAATTTCATTTGTACTATTACTCCTTTCAAAAATATCTAATACTCTGTTTGCCACTGCTTTAATAACAGGTACAACTACAGTATTTCCCAATAAATCATACCCATCATTAACCTGAACATCAAATATATAATCTTCCGGATAACCAAATAATCGTAACCCCTCTCGCAAGGACAAAGGTCTTATTCCACCATTATCTGGAACAAATAAATGCTGCATATCCATTGCAACTAATGTTGGTGCAACTTCTTTAGGCGATAAAACTTTTCCAACCTCAAAAGACATTTTGCCTGATACAATATTATATCCTATCGGTAAACTAAAATCTTGTTCACGTTTATTTCCAACCTTTCTTTTTGGATGCTCCTTTTTCATATATTTTTTCTTTACAAGATCCTCAAGCATATATTCCAAATCATTGTCTTCAAAAAAACTTTTTATCATTTCAAGCGTTAATGGCATACCATCCATCCACTCTATTCCATATTCTTCAGCCCATTTTTTTTTCCGTCTTTCAGTCATAATTTTATTGAGAAGCTGTTTTTGTTTGTCAGTTATTTTACCTTTATAATCTAAATCCCAACTATGAATATTATTTTTACCACCTCGTTTATCTTTTATCGCTTTACCGCATAAATCTTCTATTTGAAAATGAGATAGTAATAACTGTGTAAATTTACTGTTCACAACAGGCAAATTACTCTCAAGGACATCTTCTAAAAGTGAATAACTTTGTGCAAAATAATGTAAATTTGGTTCTGTAATTTTAGAACCAACAATATATATTCGTTTACGTTCTTGAGAAACACCAAATTGTTTTGCATTTAAAACTTTCCACGAAACATAATATCCTAAATTTTTTAAATGTTCTAAAATTGTTTTAAGTGTTCTTCCAATTCTATCTTTTGGAAATTCTTTATCATGATTAACAAGGCCTTCAACATTTTCCAACACAAATCCGAACGGTTTTTTTTCTTTAAGAATACGCTCAACCTCAAAAAAAAGGGTACCTCTTGTGTCTAAAAAACCTAATCTTTTACCTGCTGCTGAAAACGCTTGACACGGAAATCCAGCCAATAAAAAATCAAAATCAGGTATATCTTTTGCCTCAATTTTAGTAATATCTCCATGAATAATTTCATTGGGATGGTTTTGCTTTAACACTTTTAATGCTGTTTCTTTTATTTCTGATGTAAACACACATGAAGGTATGTAATGATGTTCAATACACGACATTTCAAACCCCTTACGAATACCACCTATTCCAGCAAATAAATCAATAAATTTTACAGTTTTCATAATAAACAACAAAAACCCTTTCCTCTAATTTAGATAATCATCCTACGGCAAAATTTTACCACTTAAATTTTTCGATTAAATAAATTTTATTGACAAATAATCCAACATATCTTATACTACACACGAACCACTGAAAGGACGAATGTCCCGTAAGTGGTGTTTTTTTATGTCCAAATACATAACCAAAAATTGACAACTTACCCCAACATCATTCCCATTTTGTCCTTATACTCTACCTCATCAAACCCCAGCATAGCAGACAAACTGTCCGCAATAGAATCCTTGTTTTTGTCTTGTTGGTTAAAATCAAAAAACTTTTGCATATCCTCATCCGACAAAATACGTCTGGTTGTCGCATAATGCATCGCAGTGAACCACTCAGGATAATGTCCGTCCGGCTTACGCAGCAATGTTGCCAAATAATTGGTAACATTTTTCTTCATTGTACCTACTTGTTCCAACCCCACCCTGTTGGCACATAATTCCACCAACTGCAACAAAGTGGCAAGTTTCTCACTGTCCGAATCGTCAAATTTTTCAAGAATGGGAACAAGATTGTTTAGCAGTGCATTTGTTTTAGGAATTTGCCTGTTTTGATATTGGATAATTTTTTCCGCAACATGATTCATAATTGTTACTGCGTGGTCATATTCTTCCTGCCCCCAAGCACGCTTTAACCGCATTGCCGCTTTAATTTGATCTGTCAGAATATTGGCAGGGCCGGGATCTTCAAAAATCCTAATATTGCTGACCGCCTGCAAAAGTTCGTTGCCTTTTTTTTCCAACTCTCTACGCATCCTGTAACGATAATTGTAAGTGCGGCTCAACTTTCTCCACTCTTCCGTGGATTTTGTCGCTTTAATTTCTGCCCAAGATTTCTTTTTTTTCACAACTATTCCCCTTCCCTGATTCACGATCGGGAAAATCGCACGATTTTCTGAGAAAATCTGCCGATTTTCCCGTTAAAAAAATTTAGAAATATTCATTGATGTATGTTTTGCTCTTTGGGAACAGCCGGCTCAAGGCCGCCAGTTTCAAAGAATTCTTTACTAAAATTTCGCCCTGTTCCACAAAGTCCAGAACATCTTTCACACCGAAATATAATTGGGTGAAAACATCTATATCCATAGCAAAATCTTCTTCCGCATCCGTGCTGGCATAACTAAGTTTGCCATCCTGCACAGTCACTTCTAACAAATGATTGTTTTCTTCTATAAAGTCATCCCCCACTAAAATGGTAAAACTGCAATCCGGGGATTGGGTCACATTCAATTTTGCCAAAGCCGCCCGTACATCTATACACCTTGCCATCATAAAGGGGTTGACATCTCCAGTTGCCCCATTGTGCAAATTGATATGCTCCGTGACTTTATTATTCTTGTCAATGAAAAGATAACCGCACGCTTTCCCGTTATCTTTTATCAACTCACACCGAGTATTTTCCGCTTTCGTCACACTGAGCAATTTGTTCCATTGAAAATCCGTGCGTAAAACCGAATTGCAATCTCTGGTAAAAGCATCATAAAAAGGGGCTAAAACTTTTTGGGCAGGTTCTATTTTCTCAAACTGATATTGGGTATTCCCATGTATTTTTGCCAAATCATATTTCTGACGGAAATCCACAAAGGCAAAGCCATAGGGTTCGTAAATTTCTCTGGCTATGGGCATCAAAAATACAAATGGAAAATTTTGAGAACGAAGAATTTGAAAAGTAATCTGCAAAAGTTCACCCATCAGATGTTTTCCCCGTGCCTGTGCCTCTGTGGCAACCCCAACAATGTAAGGCGTAAGTATTTCTGCCCCACGCAACCGCAACATATAGGGATTAAGGTGCAACATAGTAAGCAGATTGTCCTGCTCATCAAAGCCCCCCAGCACCGTATTGTTTTTCAGACAATACTCACTGAAATAATATTCAAAAAAGGGATCTCCCTCTTTTTCAAAACACTCTGCCCAAAGTGCTTTCACCTTCGGCAGACGTTTTTCGTTCACAACCCTGAAAATCATTTAATCACTGCACTGTAGCGTTTCCACAACATAACGGGATGGAGATTTTGCTTTGCCGTACGCAGGCCCGCAATTCCCATATCCTCTTCCCTGTTCAAATAAACCACATCATTCCAGGCATTTGCCGCAAAGGCCTGACACATGGCAGCATACAGTCCACGCACATTTCTGTCCGCCTTTTCAAAATGCAAATCCGCAATATCATCCAAATATTTTTCGCCCAAACTCATGGCCTGAATCTTGCCGTCAAAACGGATGGCCCCGCCCCGAAATTCCAAATCATCAAAATATAGAAAGGCCTTGTGTAAAGCAAGTTCCTCATCAAAAACAGTTATATCCTTAGCGCTCTGTATCTCGCACCAGTTCAGAGCAAAGTTAAAACATTCTAAAGCATTGCTCTGAGTGATTGGTTCATAGGTTGCGTCAGGATGGTCACGGTAAAAGGCATTCAAATGATTTTTCTGTCCGTGAAACTTCCTGCCCTCAAAACTTGCCAGTTCCTTCTGCAAATAAATATAATCCGTATTATCCAAATCTTCCGTAATCTCCGCCTGTGGAAACATGGTCTTAATCAAAGGCAAATGCTTTTCATAAATACCATCAAAATTCAAAGTGCCGTTGTTATATTCCAGCAAAGCATCCGCAACACTTTGATAATCCTCTTGTTTCATTCCCAAAGGAACCATAAAATAGTTCTTGCCCCAATGTTCAATTTTCACCAGCAACGCATCCCGGTAACATGTCCATTCCGTGTGATAGGCCTCCTGCCAAATAAAATAATTGGCGAATGAATTATCGCATCCGTACATACCTTGCTGAAACAAATATTTTTGAAAAAATTCTTTATCTTTCATCCTTACCGGCTGAAAATTTAACAAAATAATTCACCTTCTCCCTTGCATTACTCTTTATATTTAATCACAGGAACTTTTTACATTCATTACTAATGGCTCATCATCAGAATGTGTGGGTAAAAACATCTGAAATTATCTGCCAAACAACGTTATATCATAGTTTCCGCATGACAACATTATTATGACAAATATGTTTTTTATATTTTTGAAAAAGCATGCCATTATCCGTAT
>JAZLLX010000071.1:0-2013 GCA_045598345.1 Acidaminococcaceae bacterium
CAATAAATGCATCCTGTTCAAGTTTTAGAATGCCTTTAACATCAAGATTGGGGGTTATTAAAATTCCTTTAATTTCGCCATTAGGAACATTCAACACTCCCTGAACTTTCACTGTTGCCCCGTTGTTTATCTTCAAATAATTAGACAAAGTCAAATTCTTTTCCGCTGTGAAAGTCCCCCCGTTCACAATAAGCCCGTGCATATCGCCGTTCACATGCAGGGTGGCTGTTTTGCCCTGACCCCCATCGTAAGTCATATCATTCCAACCAATAAATTTACCGCCTTGAGGAATATCCGGATGCACCAATGTTAATGTGTCGTTAGCAAAACTAAAAGAACCTTTCAAAGTAATAGGGCCTTGAGCATTCAACACACTTGCCCAGTCCAAAGACCCGTTGACTTTAACAGCATCACTCTCAACTTGATTATAACTAATACCATACCAAAACGCTGTGTAATTAAAATCAACGTTTTCACCAATAGTTAAATTTGTAAAATTGCGGTTGCCGGAAAGAGCCGCTTTAGTAATTGCACCATTGCCATTCACGCTTAACTGTGATAACTTCTCAAAATTCCCCACATAATCAAAAGCACTATCTGTACTTAATTTTTCGTTGAACAGATACACGGTATAATCCCCTGCGGCAAATTTGCTGTTATCAATAAATTTACTACTGCCATCTGTAATTGTTACATTTTCCACCCTGCTATCACTGGATGTATCTGCCAGGCGGGCATAAGAAAGATAATTGCCCGCATTATCCGCCAAAATTCCTGCAAGTCCTTGCCCCGTTCCCGTTGCCAGTCCCTCCGCCGTGAATTTTATTTTGTCAGGGGCAATCTCCAACACCCTTATCTGCACATTTCTTTCAATCTGAGTATTCCTAAATGCCAAATGCAATGTATCAGTGCTGTCCGTCATTTTCTTTTCAAAATTATGGCCGATCGTTGATCTGTCCCCATAATACGCAAAAACTGGTTCCCACGCAATTTTCAACAAAGGATAAAAATCTTTAACATCCGCACCATTAGCCACCTGATAGTTACCGTTTGTATCAATAAAGTCCTGGTCGTACCACAAGTCCATACCCCTATCAGTTTGTTTATAACCAACTTTGCTGTTATTAATCCAATAGGATTTCTCCCTCTTTTTTTTGTCAGATGTAAGATTATTCAATAATTCCTTGGACGGCAAGGCAAAAACGCTTTCATATTCGGGGCTCCCCACCTCTCTCCACCGCCTCCATTCTTCAATAACCTTTTGCTTGCCCAAAAAAGACAATTCGTCAGCCGTAAAAAAATCACTCTTTTTCTCTTCAAGATATTTCAAAACTTCTCTGTAGTGGTAGTGTTGAACCGTAGCACCAGGATTAGAGTTCCACCTATGAGTATTAGTGTCCGAAATTCTGTTTTCCCCCCAAGATTCCTTAGCAAGTAAATATATATTGCCGTTGTCAACAATAAACTGCCATGTTGGTTGTTGATTATAGATAGTTAACTGTTGATTTTGCACATACCCCCGTTTCTGACCAAAAGTAATATCCTTACCAGACAAGATATTACTTAAATCCTTCGGCATCACCAATGCGTTCACCTGTTCCGCCTGTGCAGACGGCATCCCGCCAGCCAGCACACCCGCCAGCACCGCACAAGCCAATAAAGATTTTGTTTTGTTCTTTTTCATAAAAACACCTCCAATATCAATTCACAATGCACAATGCACAATTTATAATAAATGAGTAATTAGTAATGAGTAATGAGTAATTACGGACAATTTTCGCCTTGCGAAAATTCCCGATTATATTTTATAAAGTCCGCACAATGCGAACTTTTTTCCCTCTTTCCTAAAGAGGGGGGACCGCTTGCGGTGGGAGTTTTTGCATTATGCGAAGCATTCATAAACTTTAAGTTTTAAGATTTTATCTTTTCATTAGCGACAGCGTAATTGCTCACCCCACCACCGTCTTTCTATGTTCCTTTAGACGGTCCCCCGCCCCTTTAGGTGCGGACGAG
>JAZLLX010000072.1:0-32795 GCA_045598345.1 Acidaminococcaceae bacterium
ATACAGAGAACGGCATACGGTTTTAAGAACATAAACAATCTGTTTGCAATGATAATGTTGCAATGTGGAAACTATGATATAACGTTGCCAGGCAGATAATTTCAGATGTTTTTACCCACACATTCTGATGATGAGCCATAATTATGGACAATTTTCGCTTTGCGAAAATTTCCGATTATATTTGTAAAGTCCACACTATGCTGAACTGACCCTCTCCCCGGGGAGAGGGATTAAGGGTGTGGGGAAAACTACGCACATTTCACATCTTCAACAGGAAGTATCATCCTAATTGCTCACCCCACCACCGATAACAAAATTAAAAATTATAAGTTAAAAATTAAAAATTATGGACAATTTTCGCTTTGCGAAAATTCCCAATTATAATCACCGGAACATCTTACCATATTTGCTCTTTATTCTTTGTTCTTTGACATTTATTTCTTGACAAAGCATCAACCTAATTGCTCACCCCACCACCGACCTTAAAAACTGTGTCGGTCCCCCGCCCCTTTATGGGCGGACGAGGGTTCGCATAACCCCGCACACCTGAAATCCAATTATAATCACAGGAACATTTTACCATATTTGGTCTTTGCTCTTTGTTCTTTGACATTTATTTCATAATTACGCATTCCGCATTTTTCTTAGCCCTTAGCCCTATAACCTGACACCTGAACCCTAATCACCTATGATGGTGATGATGATGTGGTGGCGGCCCGTGATGATGGTGGTGATGCCACGGCCAGCCCCAAACGCCAATCACTACCGGCGGTGTGGGCGGGTAATATGGTCCGGTGACAATAACCTCTTTCGGCCTTTCCTCCTTCATCACCCACATACGGAAAACTTCCCTGCCGTCAATAAACTTTCCGCCTTCCTTGCCGGTCATTAACCTGTAACCGTTGAAATTGTAGTCCCGTCCGGCATAATAACTGAACCGGGACGCTAATTTTTTGTAAATCTTCTTATCGTTGGTATAAATGTAAGTCATCTGGTCAGCATCCATGTTCAAAGCAATCTGCTTTGCCAGGGACGGAATCTTGGTTGTATCCACATAGGCAGTCACATCCTCGCTCTCCGCCTCCCGCACATACACCGTTTTTGTAGCCGCCTCCGTCAGTTGTGCTTTCATTTCTGTTGCCGTAATCTGGGCGTTCGGCTCCAACTCCGCATCCGTCCACTCCGCCCCGCAAGGCACAGCCACTAACAATATTCCTAAAACCAAAGCCAAAATTTTTCTCATTTCGCACCGCCTTTCTATGGCAAAGTATTAACAAAAACTCTTCGCCGTAAAAAGAATTTTACATAAAATATATGACGAAAATATGACAAAATAACGTGTAATTGGCAATTAGCAACTCGCAACGAAAGTACAGCAAGAACGAACTTAGGAAAGGATTGAGAACTTATCTGCAATACGGACTATACTGACTCTCGTGCCCCCTTAGAGTGGGCTGGCAGTTGCGTAGCAACTGACTGAGAGTGGCGATTAAAATGGAAGGTAAGAAAAGTAATATGTAAAAATATTATACCATAAAACACAAACAAATAAAACAAAAACTATTTAATTTTACAATTATAAATTTTCTTCCCCTTTTTGGTTGTAAAATCAAAATAGCATTTCCCGCTATTTTTTTTCATGCTCAATCTCATAGTGGTATTGACCTAATTTCACTATGAGATTAACACCTCACAAAATTTTCATTTCACTTACCATACTTGATCTTTGTTCTATATTCTTTATTCTTTAACATTTATTCCAAAGCAAAGTATCAACCTAATTGCTCACCCCACCACCGAAAAGCGTCGATAGACGCTTTTCGCTCCCCCGCCCCTTTAGGTGCGGACGAGGGTTCGCAAAACCCCAAACACCCAAAACCCAAAATATAATCACAGGAACATCCTACCATCATTCTTAATTCTGCATTCTTATTTCTTAATTAAATTGTGCATTGTGAATTATGAATTGTGAATTATCTCAAACTCTTTCATTTCCAAAAAATTCTTTCATTCAAAAATGAAAAAATCGTGAAAATTGATTTTTAAAATGACGTTATTCTGTATCAAAATATCGTCATTTTGATTTTACAATTTTGCTGTTTTTAACGAAAAATTTTCTCCCGCTCTAATCGCAAAGAACTTCTTTCAAATACTTTTCTCTCCTCTCATCACTCTCACCACTGAAATCACTCGTCAACAAAACGCAATTAAAAGCGTAAAAAGCGGTTTTCAATCTGTCAACAGATTTACCGAATCTAACGACAGATTAGAAATTAAATTTTGCTGTTTTGAATGCTTTTTAATGATGAGTGAAAAGCGAAACAAAAATAAAAAAAGCCGCAAACTATGCGACTCTGGAAACACAAACAAACTGTCACTTCCGCTTCGCCGGAACAATTTTAAGATGTGGGGTATTATACCAAACTATTACAAAAAAACAAGGATTTTTTAATTTCAAAACAAGTTCTTAATTATCTTTTTATCTCAAAGATTTATTGGGATTTTGCAAAAAAATTTTCTGTCAAGGGATTAATTTTTAGCATTTCGTCCAGCCCAACCAGCCGCCGCCCTTTGTAATCAAACCTTGGCACCGTGATGCAAGAAACAAAAGTTCCGTCCTCGGCGTTTTGAAAATGCCTGGCGCCGAAGATGGTTGCTTTCGGAATATAAATCAAAGGTTCTTTCCCCTCGCCCACACCCAAAATCTTTTTCGTCAGTTGCCCTTCAAAAATTAGCCAAAGTTCCAAATCACTCCCGGCAACATACGCCCAATATTCATCACAATCAATCTGATGGAAAAGGGCTTTTTCTTTATTTCCAAGGAAATAATAAATTGCCCCACTGTCCGCCCTGCTGCCGCCAACGGACAAATAGTGCCTTTCCACAAAAGACCCGTTCTCCTCATGGGGCTGCATTTTATACAATTTCGCCAAAACATCCGCTCTCAAATCAACAAAACCTCAGTAAAAAGAAAAATATATTTTCAAATAAATTAAAGGAACATAAGTAGCCCCCGCCTTTGCGGGGGCTGGCAGCTATAGGAACATAGAAAGCTGACTGGGGGTGCGGATTACGCAGAAAACTTTGTCCGCTTGATACGGAACCTAAGGCCCCTTGGTGAAGGGGCTGTCGCTTTTAGGAACGTGGTTGCGACTGGGGATTGATAACTTATCTACAATGCGAACTGTGCAATCACCCGTCTTGCCCTTCTATGTTCCTTTAGGCAATCCACCCTCTTCACCAAGAGGGCAAGAGTTCGCATAACCCCGCACACCTGAAACCCAAAATATAATCACTGGAACATCTTACCTTCATTTCACATTTCTAAATTCACATTTCTAATTACTATCGTACTTTCCCCACACCCTTTAATTCTCTCTCCCCAAGGAGAGTGTTACTTTCGCTTTATACCAACTTTCCCTAAATCCTGATTCCTAATTCCTGAATCCTAATATAATTCCGCATTCCGCATTAAATCAAACCGTTCCTTCTTCCAAAATTCCAAGTTTCCTGCGCCAGTAACGGGAATAAACCACTCCCACAGGATTATTGGCCAGCACCCTGTCCTTTGTAACCAAACTTGACACGGGGGCATCAGAATTCTGTGTGAACACCATATCATGCCCGACACAAAGACCCACAATAAAATTGAAATCCGTACCTGCCTCATTCAGAACCTGTGCCTGAATTTTAGGATTGCACATGGCCTCCCGCTGACCCGGCTTAATCTTTTCAAGCCCCAGCACATCCTTGTCCACACTGCAATTCTTACAGCAAATGCTTTCCACCTGCAAACCCGCATTCAAAAAGTACTTGACAATGAATTTGGCCTCATTGGCCAGACCGATACAAAAGGCAACCCCCACTTTCTTGGCACCCATCTGTTGGGCAAAATACAAACTCTCCTTCAACCGTGTCATTTTCAGGTAGTTGCGGCTTTCCGTCTTTGCCGCCGCCACCATAATTTCCCGCTCCTGTGCGGTATATTTTTCTGCCACTTCCTCAGGGCTGATGCCCAAACAGTTCTGTCCCTTTGTATAACAATTATGATGGGGACACAAAGCACAATTCATTTTTTATACCTCCTTTTTTATTTTAGAAAATTCTTTACCTCTTCCAATCGTTCCAAACCAACTTTACGCCCAATATTATAGGCCGCCTGCAGATGTTGGGGATTGTGGTCAACCCGCTTCACCGGCAAAACCTCCGGCGGTGCCAAAACCAAGGCCTTCCCTTCCTCTTCCCTTTTTTTGATATATTCCAAAGTTTCGTTATACTTTTCCGCCCGCATTCTCCAGGTCTCCGCCAACTTCGGATACTTTGGATAACGCCACTTAATCAGCCGCCACAAAAAAGTTTGTTCCTTTTCAAAATTTCGGGGCTGGGTCAAAATAACCACATTCTTTTCAAAGCCAAAATCCTCATGGGCTTTCAAAGCGATGGAATCAATCACCCCACCGTCCAGCAACTTCTGTCCTTTTATTTCTATTATATTACTAACCAATGGCATAGAACCCGATGCCCCAAACCAGCGGATGTCCTCATCATCACCATTCATACACAAATGATAAACCGGCTCCCCCGTTTCCACATCCACACACACCACCCTGAATTCCATGGGATTGTTGCGGTAAGCCGCCCCGTCCCAAATATCCAATGTATGGGGAATAACCCGGTAGCAGTAATCATAGTCATACATATCACCGCTATACAGCAGAGAACGGAAAGTTCCATAATGCCAGTCCTTACAAAAACGCAAATTATAACGGATGGCACGACCAACCTGACGGGACTTCAAATTGCAGCCGAACACCGCCCCCGCACTTGTGCCAATGGCACCGTCAAATGTAACATTGTTTTCCATAAAGACATCCAGCACACCAGCGGTGAACATCCCCCGCATGGCCCCGCCTTCCATCACCAAACCATATTTCATAAACTTAATACATTATATTTTACTCCTCAAACAAGCCCCCCTGCTTGTCGTCCTTCTTCTCTTCCTGCGGCTGCTCTGCAACTGCGGTCACATCGTCATATTGCACTGCCGCCAAAGTGACCACCTTATCCCCTTCTGCCAAAGTCATTACTTTCACACCCTGTGTATTTCTGCCCGTACTACGCATATTGGCATCATAACGGATAATAATTCCATCTGAAGTAATCATCAAAATTTCCTGGTCGGGACTGATAATTCTCATACCGACCACCGCTCCCGTCTTGGAATTCTTGTTGATGTTCTTCAGGCCAACGCCGCCACGCTTCTGCTTCTTGTACTGCGTAATGCTGGTACGCTTGCCCAAACCGTTTTCCGTTACCGTAAGCACATCACATTCCACATCCTTCACGCAATCCATGCTGACAACATAATCCCCGTCACGCAAGGTAATGCCCCGCACGCCATGACTCGGCCTGCCCATGGGACGGACATCCGTTTCTTCAAAATGAATGGACATACCCTCATGGGTAGCCAAAAGAATTTCATTGGCTCCATCAGTCAATTTAACCGCAATCAGTTCTTCCTTCTCGTCTTCGTCCAAAGTAATGGCAATCATGCCAACCCGGCGGATGGCCTTAAATTCGCTCAAATTGGTTTTCTTCACCGTGCCACGGTTGGTTGCCATAAACATAAACATCTTCTCACTAAATTCCTTGACCGGAATCAAAGTGGTAATGCTTTCGTCAGGTGAAAGTTCCAAAATATTTACCAAGGGCGTGCCTTTTGCCGTCCTGCTGGCTTCGGGAATTTCCCAACCACGCTTACGATAAACTTTACCCTTATTAGTAAAGAACAAAATATCCTGTTTATTGCGGGCCAACACAAGATGCTGGCTTTCGTCATCCTCTTTGCTGCGACCGCCCACCTTTCCCATGCCGCCCCGTTTCTGGTTGCGGAAATTCTCTAAGGACTGACGCTTGATATAACCCTTTTGGGAAACGGTTACCACAATATCCCCGTCAGCAATATAATCCTCAGGGTTCATATCCAAAGCCATACCCACAATCTCCGTACGCCGCTTGTCACCAAACCGTTTTACCACCTCTGCCATCTCTTCTTTGATAATGCCAAGCACTTTCTTTTCGTCCGCCAAAACCCCTTCCAGCCAGTCAATGGTCTCCATAACATCCACATATTCATCATCAATCTTTTGGCGTTCCAAACCCGTTAAGCGTTGCAGTTTCATATCCAAAATTGCCTGTGCCTGACGCTCGCTTAAAGCAAATTTTTCACACAAAGAATTCTTGGCAATCTCCGCCGTCTGACTGGCGCGAATGGTGGCAATAATGGCATCAATATGATCAAGGGCAATCTTGAAGCCCTCTAAAATATGAGCCCTGTCCTGTGCCTTCGCCAATTCATAACGGCTGCGGCGGGTAATAACCTCTTTCTGATGGTCAAGGTAATGTACCAGAATCTGCTTCAAACTCAATACACAGGGCTGGTTATTTACCAAAGCCAAATTGATAATACCAAAACTTGTTTGAAGGGCAGTGTGTTTCATCAGATTATTCAATATAACATCCGGCACCACACCCATCTTCAAATCAATAACAATCCGCATACCCCTGCGGTCGGACTCATCACGAATATCGCTAATTCCTTCAAGGGTTCCGTCCTTAACCAAATCCGCAATATTCTCAATCAAACGTGCCTTATTGACCTGATAAGGAATTTCCGTAACCACAATCCGCTTACGCCCGTTAGATTTAGGAATATCCTCAAAATCGGTTTTGCTCTTAATTTTGATAACGCCCCTGCCCGTAGCGTAGGCCTGACGAATACCCTCCGTACCTAAAATCATAGCGCCGGTCGGAAAATCCGGTCCCTTAATAGCAGTCATTAACTGGTCCAAATCCACATCCGGGTTATCAATCAACATTTCCAAACCCTTGGCAACCTCGGTCAAATTGTGAGGAGGAATATTGGTAGCCATACCGACAGCAATACCCGCACTGCCATTTACCAAAATAGCCGGAATCTTGCTGGGTAACACTGTAGGTTCCTTCAAACTTTCATCATAGTTGGGGACAAAATCCACCGTATCCTTGTCAATATCTTCCAACATGGACTCAGCAACCTTGCTCATACGCACTTCCGTATAACGCATTGCCGCAGGGCTGTCACCATCCACACTGCCGAAGTTGCCATGCCCGTCCGCCAACATATAACGGGTGTTAAAATCCTGCGCCAAACGCACAATGGCATCATACACGCTGGCGTCACCATGGGGATGAAATTTACCAAGCACCTCGCCGACAATACGGGCGGACTTTTTGTAGGGCTTGGTACTCGTCATACCCGCTTCCTGCATTGCATAAAGAATACGCCGATGTACCGGCTTCATACCATCACGCACATCCGGCAAAGCCCGCTGTACAATTACGCTCATTGCATAATCAATATAGGACTTTTGCATCTCATCTTCCAAATATACGGGAACAATCTTCCCCGCAGTCAAATCCATTTCAGCCATCTTCCCTCCTAAAAATATACATTAGATTAGATTAACCAATTATTACACTAATCTTTCCATTTATTTATATCAACAATCTCACCAACAATCTCAATATTCCTATTATTAGGAACACAAAGCCAATTGCAAGAAATAATATTAAGCAATTGTTTGCCATCAGTTTTTTTGCCATTAGTGTACTTTATCGTTCCTTCTTTCTGTAAAAAAATATTTGAAGATGCTTGAAAATCATTGTGCGTATTATAGAGCCAGCAATCTGCCTCATATACTTTATACCCTAATGTTTGAAGTTTTTTAACTATTTCCTTGCCAGCTTTAGTATAATTTGCTTCCATAGAAATATATGGTAGGCATCGTTTAATTAAGTTTTCTGCTCCTTGTATGATTTCTGAATCCATTCCTTCTGCATCAACTTTCAACAAATCACATCTTTCAAAATTATATTCATCTAAAGCAACAATATCAATTTCATAGTTCCCCGGCCATTTGGAAATTTGAAACGCCCCGTTATTACCAAAAAGTAATCCTTCGTAAATTTTAACTTTTTTACGCTCCTTCCCCACCCCTTGATTATATGTCCATACATTATAAAGATTGTTAAGAGCAACATTTCCGCACAAAACCTGAAATGTTATTCTTTGTGGCTCAAACGCATAGATTCTTCCGTTATTTCCAATATGTTGTGCTATCGGTATAGTCAGTGACCCAATATTTGCTCCTGCTTCCACTACTGTATCACCCTGCTTCAAAATGGTTTTATAAATTTCCATTTCCGCATGGGAATATTCACCATATAAACCTAAAGATTCCCCAATATACACATCCTCTGTATATCTCATTATTCTCCCATATTTCCAGTCCTGTAAAACAATTTTCACAAATTTATTCCCCCCTCCAATTATAGAAATGATTTACATAATACATTTTCATGCAAAATGCGATCTATTATAAAAGTTTTTCGTATATGCAAAACTGTTTTGTAAAAATTCTTTTCCCAATCTGAAAGTAAAGTAATTTCATCAATCATAGCATTTATTTTTTTTTCATCTATTCGCTTACTTATTGACACCAAAGTTTTCAAACATTCCCTATCATCTGTATGTAACAAAAAATCAATTACACTTAATTTTTTCCCCTTTTTTTCATGTTTTCCTTTACTTGTATCTTTCAAAAAGTAATCTAAATTTTGCAACCTTCCCACATTTTCTAAAATATTAAAAAAATCGTTTTTTAATTCACAGGAAAACAAACAATCCCCGCAATCAAAAACCGGAGCAAGTTCAAATTTTTCTTTAAAAACATTATAGATAACACTCCAATTATCTGAATACCTATCATCATTGCTTATATACAAATCAACAATAAACATTTCCCAAAAATTTTTGATCAACACCTTCCAATCAAATATATTCTGTAATTTTATAGCAGAAATAATCGCTTCCAAATTGGTACAATACTCAGTACGGCAAAATCTATCTAAAATATCATCCATTCCACATAAAAAATCTCCATTGCCTGTTATATATTTACACGCTACAACCGGAATCTTATTTTCTTGAAAATCACAAACCCCCAGTAAGGTTTCCTGCGCTTTACAACCAATTATATTGTATATATGGCTTCCTATATATTCACTAAAACATTCAAATCGATAATTCTCACCAAATTTTATCCGATAAAAATTTTTATTATATTCTATGTCAGAGTAAAATTTAATACTAGAATCTCTATACCTATATTCTATAACATTGGATCCACATATATTGTTAGTAAAATCAATAATATTAAACATTATCTCAATCTTCCAAATTTAATTTCTAATAGAATCATTTACTCGATTTGCTTTTTCTGTTAATATCTTTTTTCTCATAGCCAAAAATTTTTTATAACTCTTTTTTTCCAATTCGGAAATAAACTTTACACTATCAACTATTTCGTCCGTATTTAACACACTAATTTTCGTAGCCATCTCCACTAAAGCATTTAAACAATCCCTGTCTTGAGTTTCAGATAAAAATTTAAAATATGAAAGTTGATTCCCATTTATCTCATATTTTGTAATATCTAAAGAAAATAATGAATCATTATTTTCTTGCTCAAAAAAAATTTTTCGGCACATACTATCATTATCCAATTGTTCTGCCAACAGGCATGTTGAACAATTAAAAACTGGGGCAATACTAACAACTTTTTGACTTTTTCTATCTACCAAAACACCCCAATCACTTTCCGAACGATCCACTGTTCCAATAAACGCATCTATTATAAACATTTTCCAAAAATGTTTTTTAAGTTCATTGGCATTATAAAAGCATTGCTGTCCTAACGCATAAATTTCATTTAATATATTTTGCCCAAAATCTGTATTATACTCTTCCTTAATAATGTCTGCCATGGATAAAAAATATAAACTTTTATCATCAACCCATCGGCACACAACTACTGGCAATTCTTTTTTTTTAAACTCATAAACTCCAAACAAAACTTTTTGGGCCGGGACCCCTAATGCATTAAAAATACTACATCCTAAATATTCACTGATACAATGATAAAAATAACGAGGACCGAATTTTAAATTATAATACGAGTCACCATATTTAACCTTTAGCATTAGCCGTCTAATGCCGTTATCCTCACTAAATCGGATTTTCCCGCCAAACTGTTTACAACTTGTAAAATTGATAATATCCTGCATTTTTCAATATTTAACAAACTCAGTTTACTTAATAATGCTCATTTTTAAAGAACACAAAAAATTGTGATTTACAGTTAATAATATTTTATAAAATTCTTTTTCAGTCTTTGAAATTAAAGGAAAGTCATCTATCAAATTTTCGATTAATTGCTTTTTTTCATAAATGCTATCTACTACCCAACGCAATGGCTCCCACATCAAATCATCTTTTAGCGAAACCAATCGGTATATAATATTTTCAAGCCCGTAAAAATTTTTACGTGGGACGTAATTATTAGAATGTATCTTTATTAAAATTTCACGAATAAAATTCACATCACGATTAAGGTCAAGAGAATACAAACAATCACCATTGTCAAACACCGGTGCAAATCTCGCTTGTTTTTTTTCATTTACTAAAACCCCGAAGTTTTCCCAATTTCTATCTGTATTACTTATAAAAGTATCAATAAAAATCATCTTAAAAAACAATGTCTTTAATTCTTTTATATCAATTATTGATTGATGTTCCATCCAAAATATAATTATTTCCAATTCATTCTCTAATAATGGCCTTTCCTCTTCTTTTAACCCTCTAATACTTAAATGAACAATTTCATCAAATCTCAAAAACCTGTCCGTAGTAAAATCTTTACATGCAACAACAGGCATAACTACACCATCATAACAACATGTCCCCAAAATAGTATCATGAACCGGCATACCTAAAATAGCAAATACATGACTTCCAATATATTCGCTGTAACACTCATATATATAACGAGGTCCATATTTTAGTTTCCAAATATCGTTATTATACTCAATATCTTCATAAAGTTTAATGTCTAAATCATCTTCATAAAAATATTTGATTGATCTATTGAATTTTTTGCATTTATCAAAATCAATAACTTCCATTTACCTTCCATCCTATTAAACCAGATTATTCGTAAAAATCGATTTCATCTCCACACAACCTGATTACCAACAAATCTCAATCCATTGGGAATTTTTCTCTCTAAGGAACATAAAAATTTATAATTTGCCAACAAAAGAGTTTTATAAAACAATCTATCCGAATCTGAAATTAAGGAAATATCGTCTACCATATCTTCTATTAAAGATTTCTTTTCTTGAATAACGTCAATTATCCAAAGTAACGTCGCTTTAAACGTATCATCATTTAACACACTTAACCGATATAAAATATTTTCCATTCCATAAAAACTTTGACCCGGTAAATACTTATTGGAATTTATCTTTTCTAAAACTTCATTAATAAAATTGACATTATGACTAATCTTCATAGAATATAAACAATCTCCATTATCAAACAGCGGTGATAACCATGCATGATGATTATCACTTACAAATGCTCCAAAATTGTTCCAATGCCTATCTGGATTGCTAATGAATATATCCGCAAAAACCATTTGTAAAAATCTTTGTTTAAACTGTTGTACATCAATCAAATTTTGATGCTCAATAATAAAAAGTGCTTTTTCCAACTCATTATCCGATAAAAGAAATTTTCTATCGTTTAAATCTCTTGCTGTTAAATCACTAATTTCATCAAAATTTAAAAATCTATCTAAAGTAACATCTTTACAAGCAACAACAGGTAAAATTACATCATTATACTGGTATGTTCCCATGATTGTATTATGTACTGGCACACCAAGTATATCCAAAATATGACTTCCAATATATTCACTATAACATTCATATTTAAAAAAAGGACCATATTTTAATTTCCAGACACAATTATCAATTACAATGTCTTCATAAAATTTTTCGTCAAAATACTCTTTAAAAAAATATTTGACCCGTCTATTAAATTTTTTATATTTATCAAAACTGACAATCTCCATTTTATCCTCTCTATATATCTTCATTATTATAAAATCTGTCTAACTTTTGATTCTTTATTCAACAAATATAAAAACCTTAAATTTTCTTCCAATAATATTTTATAAATCATTTTATCCTGATTTGAAATTAAAGAAATATCATTTATCATTTCTTCTATTGTCTGCTTATTACTCCAAATCATATCGACTACATAACAAAGCGTTTCCATCAATACAGAATCTTTCAATGTATTTAACCTAAATAAAATATTTTCTATTCCAAACTGATTTTTAGAAGGAGTATATTCACCAAATTTTATTTTTTTTAAAATATCATTTACAAAATTAACATTATGATCAAGTTCCATAGAATATAAACAATCTCCATTATCAAATACTGGAGCCAAACCTACCTGTTCATTTTCTTTTACAAAGATTCCAAAATTTTCCCAAATTCTATCAGGGTTACTAATATAGATATCGATAAAAATCATTTTATAAAAATAGGTCAAAAATAATTTGGAGTCTATTATATTTTGATTTTCTATCAAAAAAACAACTTCCTCTAATTCATTATATACTAAGGGTTTCTGTCCTTCTTTCAACAATCTTCCCGTCAAATCTGCCAACTCACTAAATTTCAAAAATCTTTCTGTAGTAAAATCTTTACATGCAACAACAGGAATATTCACATCCCCATATTTACATATTCCTAACATAGTATCTTGTGACGGCATACCTAAAATAGCAAATATATGACTCCCAATGTATTCGCTATAACACTCATATCGATAAGCAGGATTATATTTTAATTTCCAAACATAATCATTAAATAAAACATCCTCATAAAATTTAGTATTAAAATACCCTTGAAAAGAATATTTGATCTGTCTATTGAATTTTTTATACCTACTAAAATCAACAATCTCCATTATCTTTTTATCCCTTTAACTTTTTCAAATACACTTTCCTATCCTTTGCGTCCCTAAAACTTTCACATACTTTTTGAATTGCCTTATTGTGCGTCCAAGGTTCTAATCTGTGCTTTTCAAAATATGGTAACACCGCTTCATATTGCTTGGCGGCCGCTTCGGCGAAGAACCATGCCTGCATCATGCGGACATAATATTCTTCACTTTTAATTTCCGCCACCCAGTCCAAATACTTTTTCCGAAAATCCTTATCCAAAAAATGTACCAAAAGCATCTCTATGCCAAACCGCACAGTATATGTTTTCCCTGACTGCAACCACAAAGGAATTTCTTTTATCAGTTCCTTGTGATGTTGGGCAAAAATCTTTGGTCTTAGCACATCACAAGTCGCCCAATTATCCACATAGGGCAAAAATATATTTACCACCGACAAACATTGCTCATAATCTTTTATCGCTGACAACAAGATGGCGTGCAACTGGTTTTCTTCATAATACTTATGGGGCAATTTTTGTAAAAATGTTGTTGCGGTTTTTTCATCCAACTCTTTTGCCAACTTCCTCAACGCCGGCACCCGCACCCCAATAATTGTATCTTTATCAATCGTAGGAATTAACCCACTATGAAACTCCCTGTATCCCTTATCTTGCAAAGCAAAAAGTTGCTTTTGAATGTTCGTCATAATAACTTAATTGACAAATCCTTTGCTAATTCCTGTAGCCGCCCATCCTCCGTTTTGAACACAAAATCCGTAAATGGCTGCAAATTATCATGAATTGCATATTCTTCCAACGTTTTATAATATTCCAATTTGTTTTCCTTCGCAATAGAAACAGGAAACAACCCTTGCTGCATAAGTTGATAATTCATTAACAAACGACAAATTCTGCCATTACTGTCAGGAAAAGGATGTATCCTTACAAATTCCGCATGAGTCCACGCCGCCAATTCTATAGCATCACAAACATTTTCCATTACCGGCAAATTAAAGAAAAATCTGCCAATATCCTGAAACATAATTTCCGGCTCAGGCGGTCTGAAAGTTGCCCCCGTTATCCGCACATTGTGATTGCGATATATCCCACCCTGAAAAATGTTCTTAACCAAAATTTCGTGTAAATCCTTAACAACATTTGCTGACAAAGGTATTTTCTTCTCAATAAGGTTTTTAACATACCTGTAGGCCTGTTCGTGATTTACAGTTTCATAAATCTCCCGAAGTTCCTTACCCTGCACGGACAACTTATCTTCAAGAACAAGTTTTGTTTCCATCAAAGTTAAAGTATTACCTTCAATGGCAGTGGAATTATGGGTATATTCCACCACAAAGGCCATTTCCTGCTTTTCCAAAAACACTTTGTCTTTTTTATTAAGTTCTGCTTTAATCACTTCTGCCCATTGCAAAAGTTTTTTTACATCTTGCATGATTAGTATAATCCCTTATTTCGATACTATAACTAAATACCCCACAATATCTAAAAAAACAAGATAACATATCGTCCAAAAACAAAATTTCCATGACCAAGAATGGTAACTTTTCCATAATCTAATTCCAAAAAATGCCAACATTAAAAATATTTCTGTTTTAAGAATCTCTAATCCCCTTTGAGATCCATCCTTTGCAACAGTGCCAAGAAAAAGAATTCCAAAGAAGTATAGTAATACTTTCAAAGTTTTTGTCATCTCAAATAAAGAACCTTTTTTATTTTTAGAAGTGTTCTCATACTGCCAATCCGTGTATTTTTTAGTAACTGTACGGCTCTCTTCTATTTTATGCTTATTGTTTTTCGTACTATTTTGTACAACTTTAACATTAAGATCTTTACAACATCCATTATCAAAAATTTTTTTTATTGCTTCTTCTTCGCTAAGACCATCATTATCTTCCGGTCGGTACTTAACTTCTAACAATTCATCACCACAGTGAGGGCAAAATATATACTTATCTAAAAATGCTTCATCACAAATAATACAATATTTCATATTCTCCTCCTAACTTCACAAAAATTTCCCATACTTTTATTCTACAAATTCTGCTAACAACGGTTTTACTTGTTCATAGAATATTGCCAAACGTTCCAAACTGACGACCGCATCTTCTTTGGTTATTTCAATCTGCCTGATCTCTCATATTTTCGCTCTTAGTAATTATTGCGGATAATTCTTTTTGCAGTTTTCCGGTAGCAATATATTCTTTACGAAACGCCCTGATTAAATTATTATGCCTGCTGTATTGCAAATTCTTAATAGCCATAGCCGCTGTCATTAAATGAAACATTGCATAGTATGCCCTGTTGACTGTTGTATCATAATCATTCAACGCAAAATTGTTTTGTGCCGCTTTCCGTGCCTGTTCCGCTTTTTGAAACTCATATTTTGCATAATCCTTGAAATAGTCATCCATAATAAACTTTGCCCTCCTGCAAAATATTTCTGTAATACAATGAATGTTTTTGATTTTTCAGCCACTCGCTTTTTGCACTGGTCTGTAACGACAAAACAACATCATTTTCCAAACTTATTTTGTCCGATATATCAAGTAATTTGTCCGTATATTGTGCCAACTGCTTTTCTGGACAATCAATGATAACCAAAACATCAATATCAGAATTCTCGTTGTAATCACCTCTTGCACAAGAACCATATAAATAAATATTGCTGATTATGTTAGGTAATTCTTTCAACGCATTTATTTTCATTTCTGCAACACTTTTTTCAATAACTTGATTATTCATACTAACACCTCTCTTTTATGATAATCTTTTTTCTGTTCTTGCCGTATCAAATAGTTTTCCAAAATTTTAACCTTCTCACTTCACAAAAATATAACCTTATTTAACTAACTCTTCAATCTTCTCTGCAACCAACTTAAAAACCTTCGCTACCAAATAGCCGTCCGCAATAGCATGATTCATCCGCACGGTCAAAGGCAACATCCATTTGTCATCGGTCTGTTCATATTTCCCCCAATTAATTATCGGCTGAAAATACAAATACCCGTCCGGCAACTCAAGATGTAAAGCATCATAAGAAAGCCAAGGAATAAAGGAAGCATCAAACCAATTAGGATGATTTTGTGTATCCAAACCCACTTCCCGTGTCTTTTTGGCCGCCTCTGCATCTTCTAATGCACTTTTGTAAAATTTGACATAATCAGCATTATATTCTGTATATGCTACAGTAAATGTTTCCGTATCCTCGTGAAAAATATATTGTATGGGGTTGATCCGGTCGTAACATAACAAACGACTGTTCTGCCAATCCCAAACCATCCGATAATCCTCACGGACATTCAACGCACTGCTCAACACATACAAAAAATTGATATAAAACTTTGTCATTGTCCGCTCCGAAAACTCTTTCAGTGCTGTAACATCAACTTTAGACGTAATAGACAAAGAACATTTACAATCATCAGAAAAACGCTTAAATACCGCTTTACGATAGTAATTTTCCAAATCTATAACTTTGTAACTCATACACCCCTCACTTCACAAAAATTTCCCACACTTGTTTGCCTATCAATATTGTAGTAACAATTAAGAACAAAGGACGCACATAAGCCGCACCTTTTTTTATTGCCAGACGACTGCCACAAAAAGCGCCCAAAATCATAGCCGGTGCCATCAGCAAACCATAACCCCAAATAACACTGCCACCCAAACAAAAAGTCAAAAATCCTGCAATATTACTGGCGAAGTTCAAGGCCTTGGCATTTCCCGCCGCCGTCACAAAATCAAATCCCAAAAACAAAAAACCGAAAATCAAAAAAGAACCAGTCCCCGGCCCAAAGAAACCATCATAAAACCCCAAAGCCAATGCCATAAAAATCGCTCCAATTATGGCCTTCATGGATAAAGAAGTTTTAACTAATTTTCTGTCGCCCCAATCCTTACGGAAGAAAGTATAAATCGCCACACAAACCAACGCCGAAACAATAATACTTTTCAAAATCTTTTCTGGCAAAAGATAAACACACCCCACACCCGCCATACTGCCAAAGAAAGACAATACCATCAATGGAAAGGCACTTTTATCAATACTGCCGGCCCGCCAAAAACTCAAAAAACTGGTTATGGCACCACAACTGGCGGCAAATTTATTAGTACCCAAAAGCATAGGTATGGGCATTCCCATTGTCATCAGTGCCGGCACAGTAATCAAGCCGCCCCCGCCAACTGCGGAATCAATAAATGCCCCTAAAAACCCGCTGCCGACTAAAATTGCAATATGAAAAAAGTCAAAAACCGGGGTATATTCCATCGTTATTCCTCTTTCAAATTATCCAAATTATAATCTTTCAGCAAACGCTTAACTTTTTCCAACACCATTTCCGAAGTGATAGAAGTTGTACACTCCCATTGACGAGAAGTGCCAGCATGTACCGGGCAAGGCGTATATTGACAAGGTTGAAATTTATACCGCATCTCACTCCAACACCCATGACAAACCTCTGTATTAATCACCCGATAAGGTGTATAAAATTCTGAATGTGGCAAAGAAAATCCGCTAATCATAACCACGGGAAGCCCTGCCGCCCAAGCCAGCCAAGAAAGCCCGCTGCCCACGCCCATAAAGAATTTCGCATTATGCAAAAGGTCAATCCTCTCTTGCAAAGGCAACATTCCCGTGAACTCCTCACAACCAGCATCAATAATATCTTGATAGTGCATATCCTTAGTTATATCTTCCCCATCAATGCAAAGAACACGAAACCCTTTTGCTTTCAAAAAACGAACCACATCGCCCCACCCCTTGGGATTATTCCAATCCTTACATTGCTTGGATCCTTTCATGCCAATACAAACATAGGGCTCTTTAATTATATTTTTCTCTGCGGGGCTCTCGCTTGGAAGCAAGCGTGGCCAAAATTCATTTTGATAATCAACACCCAAAATATTGGCACAATTCTGCACCATGCCAGAAAGCCGCAAATCAATTTTCTGTGCTGAAGGAACCGCAGGATACCCAACTTCCAAATAGTATGTTGCATAAATATCTTCCGGCAGCTGATTCCAAACATTACTGTCAAACTGGGCATCATCTACAAAATAATCACTGGAAATGAAATGTATTTCCTTGAACGCCGGTGCAAAAATTTCTGCATACATCTTATGAATGGTAACATATACCTCACAGCCATGCTGACGGCGAAATTCCTCCACCGCCGGCATAAAACAAATATTATCGCCAATAGTACGGGTATGAAGCATTTCAATATGTACCTTTTTCCTCCTGGCATTAAAATCATGCCTCCAAATTTCCCTTCCGCCTTTAAAAACCCGAATACCAATATGCTTGTGGTAAATTATATTAGTATTACAGATTTTTTCGTCATAGAAAACTTTTTGATAAACCGTTTCCCTAAAAGGTAACTCTTCGTTCAAATCTAAATCAATAAACTGTGCCTTATATTCTTCAGACGGCAACTGCACCCGCCCGCCCAAATTAAAATCATAACGTATGCCGTCAACACCCGCCGCCATACGAACTTCCCCGGGATCAATTCGGTAATAAGATGTGTAGTTTCCATTCGGTAATTGCCGATTTGTTACTCTTAACATTTGCTCTGACTCCTAAAAATTCTACAGGCCTTCCTCACCAAAACAAAAATAAAATCCTATTTTCCCCTCATCACACTGCGCCCATACTTCCTGATCCAAAGGGCGGTTGCTCAATGTATTGGGATTATCTATATTTAAAGCCATTTTTTCCATAGGCCATTTTACATGGTCCATGGTTGCTACTGAATTTTCTGCCAAAGGCAAAATCCCCACCTTTGGTAAAGCGTCATTTTTTATATCTACCAAACAAGTCTCCCCTGCAAACAAAAGTGCCACGCTTTCTTGTCCGTCCGCCAGCAAAACCTGTTTTCCCGTTGTTTTCTTATAAGTCAAAAAAGTCAGCAAATTTGATTGCAAATGGTCAAGCCGTCCGCCCAACGCACCAGTAACCAATAAATGACAAGGATTTTTAGACATCTCTTTTATCAGCAACTGCAAATCCGTAAAATCCTTATCCGCAGGATGTTTTTGTACTATGCCTCCATCATCCAAGACCTTGGCATATACATCATGATTAGTACTGTCCTCATCCCCAATCAAAAGAGTAACTTTTTTATTTGCAGACAGAGCATATTCCGCCCCCCTGTCCGCACAAAAAACTTCATAGTTTGGTAAGGCCTGCAACCACTCTTTTTGCGGTCGCCTGCCACCCAAAATTACTAAGGCAATTTTTTCATTTTCTTTTGCACTGGGCAAAAAATAATTTGCCTCCGGCAAGTCCAACATTATCATAAAAATACATTAAATACTTTTTGCCTGAATAATAACCTTGTCCCCTTCACGGCTGACCTGCCATGCGGCAGCACCTAATTTTTTCATCATACGCTCCATACCGATTTCTGTTAAAAATCTGTTTAAGCGTTCTATCTGTTCTTGGGGCAGTTGTACTTCTTCCGCCGCTTTTTCTTTAATTTTCCTTTTCAATGTGGATTTACCATCATACATGTGAACAGTATTCTCTTCCACATAACCCCTCAGCATCTCCGCATCCGATAAACCTTTTTGAATCTTTGGCATTTTACTCACCTCTATTCTTAATCCACAAACTTCACAATAGTTCCATAGCATTGCAAATAGAACCAGGCATGTTTATTGTCCGTATCTATTTCTATATTCTGACGAAAGCCAATAACTGCATTGCCACCTGCCAATAAAGTTTGCTTTTTCAAATTGATAATTGCCGCCGCAAAGGCCTGTTCAAACTCTTCCTGATGGACTGAGGCCTCGCCATACAAAAAAAATCCTAAAGCACTTTCTGATTCCTGTTCGTGATTTGTTTCACTCAAATAATGTTTCACTACCGGGTCTTTTAGTTCATTCATCAGTTTGTCATTAAACCAACCCTTGTTAGAAACTTGATAAAAACAAGGCCTGATAATTTCATACTTGCGGTCATGAATATCGCAAGTGGTTACTGCTATCTTTTTCAAAGGATAATAAACCTCTTGCAGCCACTGTTCTTTCTTTGCCGCCTCCATCTGTTTTTCCTTATCGCTCTTACCAAAAAATCCCATTTTCACTCTCCTTATAAACCGCAATTTTTATTATCAAATCAAACATCTAATCACTAATGTGTTTATGTTATTTTTATTTGAAAAAAAGTACCCTAACCAAATAACGAGTAAATCGCACGATTTTCTGAGAAAATCTGCCGATTTTCCCCATTGCCAATTACATACAATCAACTGCAAATCTCTTTTGCAATATCTTATTCATCACATAAATTTCAATACCAAATAGACCAATATGACTGCCACAACAATCCCCGCCAAGAAAAAGAAAAGATTATGATTCTTGGTATCACTGGCTGCTTTTTTGCTATTGGAAATCTTTTGTTGCCTTTTAACTTTATATTTTAAGTTTTCCCCGTATGACAGGAACCATCTTTGAATTTTACTCATAATAAAATACAAAGTGCCCCTGTCTTCCTTTGGCCTGTTGCCATTGCCGTGAATATATTTATTGGTAATGGCACGAATAACATGAAATTCCTTGCGGATACTGATAAAATCAGGAATATATTTTTCCACCAAATTAATTTTATCAATGAGATGCATGGTATTTAATTTATCGGCAGGCACCTTGTCCCGGAGAAGAAAAATGATAAACAAATCCAAGCACTGACGAAAATACAGACATTTTGTCTCCATTTTATCAGCCCCATTTATATCATAAAATTTTTTCAAAATTACGTTTTTATCTTTAGCGGAAAAACCTAACAAACTGTTATTAAAAACCGGATACCATGCCGGAATATCTATTTTCGTTAACTTACGCATATACTTCCCCAATTATAAATCCAAGTTTCTTACCATGTGGGCATTTTCTTCAATAAACTTTCTGCGTGGCTCAACCTGGTCGCCCATCAGCACACTGAACACCCTGTCCGCTTCCACCGCATCCTGCAAATGCACTTGCAAAACCGTTCTGCTTTCCGGATCCATAGTTGTTTCCCAAAGTTGCTCAGGATTCATTTCGCCCAAGCCCTTGTACCGTTGAATTACAGGATTGCTGTCCCTGCCAATATCATCCAATGTTTTGCTCAATTCTTCGTCACTATAAGCATAGTAATGTTTCTGCCCTTTCTTAATCAGGAACAATGGCGGTTGGGCAATAAATACATGCCCTTCCTCAATTAACTGGGGCATATAGCGGTAGAAGAAAGTCAACATCAAAGTACGAATGTGGGCACCGTCCACATCGGCATCCGTCATAATAATAATCTTTCCATAACGAAGTTTGTCAATATTAAACTCATCAGAAATACCACAACCAAAAGCAGTGATCATATTCTTAATTTCTTCTGAATTTAACATTCGGTCAAGCCGTGCTTTTTCCACATTCAAAATCTTGCCACGCAAGGGCAAAATGGCCTGGAACTTTCTGTCACGGCCCTGCTTTGCAGAGCCGCCTGCGGAATCACCTTCCACTAAATAAATTTCGGTTTCTTCCACATCTTTGCTTTGGCAATCTGCCAATTTGCCGGGCAAACCGCCGCTTTCCAAAACTCCTTTTCTATCCCTTGCCAATTTCTTTGCTTTTCTCACTGCCTCACGCACTTGAGCAGAACGTATCGCCTTATCTACAATCTTTTTGGCAACAGACGGATTTTCCGCCATATATTCACCCAGTTTGTCGCTGACAATAGTTGCCACCAAGGGGTCAACTTCACTGTTATTTAATTTTGTTTTGGTCTGTCCTTCAAATTGAGGATTGGGAATCTTAATGGAAATAACTGCAGTCAAGCCCTCACGCACATCATCACCCGTTAAATTATCATCCTTTTCCTTCAACATTTTTACGTCACGGGCATACTTGTTGATAGTGCTGGTCAAAGCACGGCGAAGACCCGTTAAATGTGTCCCGCCTTCATGAGTATTGATATTATTGGCATAGCCGCTTACCACTTCATGATAAGTTTCACAATACTGCATCGCCACTTCTACAATAATATCATCCTTGCAACTTTCAATATAGATAGGTTCAGCATGTAATTGTTCCTTATCTGCATCCATGTATTTTACATATTCCACAATACCGCCGGCATAATGAAATGTTTCTTCTGCCTCTTTCCCCTCACGCAAATCCTTCAAAATAATTGTGACACCTTTGTTCAAAAATGCCAGTTCCCTCATTCTGCTGCGGAGAGTTTCAAATTTATAAATGCGGGCTTCACCCTCATGAAAATCCTCATCCTTAAAAATTTCCGGGTCGGGATGAAAATGTACTTTTGTGCCTGTTTCTTTAATACCCTTTCCCTTTTCATATAAAGGTTTTGTGGTCTTGCCCCGCTGAAATTCTATTCCCCATAATTTTCCGTCACGGCTTACTTCCACTTCCAAATGGTCGGACAATGCATTAACACAGGTAACACCTACACCGTGCAAACCGCCGGAAACTTTGTAACCGCCGTCACCAAATTTACCGCCGGCGTGCAATACGGTCATAATAACTTCTACTGCGGGCTTTCCTTCTTTTTTCATAATGTCCACAGGAATACCACGACCATTGTCACTGACGGTAATACTATTATCCTTTTCAATAGTTACCTCAATATGAGAACAATACCCGGCCAGGGCCTCATCAATACTGTTGTCCACAACTTCATAAACCAAGTGGTGCAAACCCATATCACTGGTGTTACCAATATACATTGCAGGACGCATCCTGACTGCTTCCAACCCCTCCAATGCTTTAATGTTTTCCGCTGTGTAATTTGATTTTGTCATTCTTCCAACTCCTTATACTCGTCTTCTTTGGCTAAAATTGCCAAGACCATTTTATTTTCTTCATCACTTATTTCCGCAGGTAATTTTTTTGTGTAAAACAAAACTGCCTGTATTTTATCTTCTTCACCGGCTTCCCTTCGCCATATTTTTTCATAATAATAATTTGCTAAAATATCCCGTTCCTGACTAAAAGTTAGTTTGTCAATTCCCTCTGTAGTAATCTGTTCGTATTTAATCCAAGGTGCTAATTTCAACTCTCTTTTCAGTTTTTCTTTTTTTTCTAACTGCTCCTCCCTGTCACATTCAAAACAAATCTGCCGCCAACTCTCCATTTTCCCGCCACATTTTGGACAAATGACAATGGAATAAATTTTTTCCTCTTTCTCCTCTTTTTGAGTAAATTCTTCTATCTTTAATCCGCTCTTAAAAGTTATATCCCTCAGTATATATTTCCCCTGAAAAATTTGATTTGCTTTTTTAATAAGTTCAGTTTTAACCATAAAAAGTTGATTTGCCAAAGGAGCATTATCAACCCCCACAATTAACCTGCCTTCACTAATAGTCGCAGGCCAGCAATGATTGGAAAACTTACCCGTAACTACTGGCCAATTTTTTCGTAAGTGATACAGCAAAAAGTGTTTTCTGATGTTACTATTATTATTTCCTATGAATTTTGTTAAGGAATTTTTAAAACTTTCAAGCGTGAATGATTGTTCCATTTTTTATCTCAAAATAATCTCCATGAATAACATCAGGTATCAATTTCCTGTCATTCACTGTAATAAAGGTCTGTACCTTACCATCTATAAATTGCAGCAAATGTGCCCTTCTGTTTTCATCCAATTCACTCATAACATCATCAAGCAATAAAACTGGATATTCTTCTATTTCATTTTTTACATACTCTAATTGTGACAATTTCAAAGCCAGTGCCACACTGCGTTGCTGTCCCTGACTGGCAAAATTTTTTACTGACTTGCCATTTATTTCCAATAACAAATCATCCCTATGCGGACCAATATTTGTGGTCGCCCGGATAATATCTAATTCCCTACTTGCTTCTATTTCACTATTAAAAAATTCCTGATAATCTTCTACACCACCAATAATTTCCCTATGAAGTCCTTTCAAAATATAGTGAATTTTTAATTCTTCACCATTGGAAATTTTGTCATATATTTTTCCTGAAATTTCCTGTAATTTTTCAATAGCAGGTTTTCTTGCCTCACAAATTGCCGTTGCCAATTTTATAAATTCTTCATTCCAAGAATCAAGTACTTCCTCTCCACAAATTCCATCTCTTATCTGTTTTAACAAACCATTTCTTTGTCTCAAAACCCTATTATATTTTAAAAGTAATTCCAAGTATTTTTTGTTTGTCTGACTGATTTGCATATCCAAAAATCTTCTTCTTAAACTTGGTTCACCCTTCACAAACTGCAAATCTTCCGGCGAAAACATAACCACATTCAAAACTCCGTAATGGTCTTTGGCTGAAACTTTTTTTTCATCCAAAATAATTTCTTTTTTCATTCTTTCATTATCATTACAAATCTTTTTTATTCTTACACAATGAATATCATTATTATCAGTAAAATTTACTGCCACCATCATTTGTTTCTCGTTAAAATTTATAAGATTTTCTTCCTGATTTGTCCTGTGGCTCAAACTGAAAGCGGCATAAAAAATACTCTCAAGAATATTTGTTTTTCCTTGAGCATTCTCCCCATAGAAAACATTTATCATATTTTCAATAGGCAAATTTAACTGATTATAATTACGGAAATTTAATCCCTGAATATTATTGATTATCACAGTACACGGACAGGAGTAACAATATAAATAAATTCACTGTCTCCATTATCTATAATTCCAGGAGTTAAAGCATTGTTCAATTTGAAAGTAATCATTTCCGCTTTGGAATGTCTTAAAACATCCATAATGTAGCTGGCGTTAAAAGCAATTTTTAAATCATTACCGTCCATCTCACAATCAATTTCTTCTTTTGCAGAACCAATATCAATACCGCTGGCAGTAATTTGTAGTTTGTTCTTTTCAAAATTCATCTTTACTGTGCTGTGGTCATTTGTCTTGGAAAACAAAACAACACGGTCAAGAATATTTGCCAACTCATCCTTTTTTACTTTGGCGCTGAGCGTAAATGTTCCCGGAATAACTCTTCTATAATCAGGGAATCTTCCGTCCAACAATCTTGTTACCACTCTAGTTTCACCAATGGTAAGCATAATCTGATTATACAAAATACCAATATCAATGTTTTGTGGTTCACTGTAGGACTGGGCAATATTTCTTATTTCACTCAAAACCTTAGCCGGCACAACACAGGACAATTCTTCGTTTTTAATTTCCTTGCTCTTAATCGCCAAACGGTGAGTGTTTGTGCCTACAAAAGTTATATTACCTTCTTTGATTTCAATGAGAATACCAGTGAACAAAGGACGGGAATCATCTGTAGCACAAGCAAATTCCGTCATACTTACCAAATCATTGAAGGCCTCATCAGTCAATTCAATCTTGTCCTTTGCCTGCAACTCTGGGAAATTAGGATAATCATCCACATTCATTTTAGGCATATTGTAAATATTCAAATCACCGGATTTTACAAATACCTCTTTCCCCTCATCATAAACAACTACTTCCCCACTCAACTTACCCATTAAATCAGAAATAATTTTAGCATTCACCAAAACAGTACCTGCTACTTCCTCTTTAACGGAAACAGAAGTTTCAATAGAGATGTTCAAATCACTGCCCCTCAAAGTCAATTTATTATCCTTTTCGGATAAATAAATACCACTCATAATTGGAGTTGCAGTTTTTCCGGTAATTGCCTTTTGAGCAATTCCGATTGCTTTTTTTAAGCTGGTTGCATCACATGCAAATTTCATTTTTTTCCTCTCCTTTTGTTAATAAATTAAATTTATAAAATTAGTATTAGTAATAATAATCTCGGTGAATTTGTGCATATCTTAAAATTTTGCGGTGGATATGTACTTTTTGCTGTTGATAAGTTTGTGGATAACTGTGTAAAGAAATCCACAAATCCACAAGCAGAAAAATTAGCCACTACAATTTGTGTTATAAACATAATTATGCACAAAGTATTGTGTATAACTCATTTAAGCTTATTTTTAAGAAAATCTACCGTAGTGATTAATTTTTTATCATTCTTTTGAATCTGAGCATAGATTTTCTCAAATCCGTGCATTACGGTGGAATGGTCACGGCCCCCCAGTTCTTCCCCAATTTCCTTAAAAGACAAATTAGTCATTGTCCTTGCCAAGTACATTATAATTTGCCTTGGCTCACTGATTTTGGCACTTCTTTTGTTGCTGAAAATTTCTTCCTGAGTAATACCATAGTAATCACAAGTTATGGTAATTATTCTCTCAATATTTATTTCCCCGTCTTTTACCGCCTCACCTAATTTGTTGATTTCTTTTACAATTACTGCCTGGGTTATTTTTTCCCCAATTTCTTTTCTCAAAGCAAGTTTATTACACAAACTTTCCACAATTCTTATATCCGAAGTGATAGAATTGGCAATTAAGGACATACATTCCTCATCCAAAGTAAAACCCCGCTCCTCGGTCTTTAATCTCAAAATTGCCAATCTTGTTTCAAAATCAGGACTTTGAATATCACCCAAAAAACCTCTTGACAATCTGCTGGCAATCCTGTCCTGCAATGTTTTAATATTTTGGGGCAGGCGGTCGCTGGCAACGATTATCTGCTTGTGGTCCTGGTCAAGTGTATTGAAAGTATTAAAAAACTCTTCCTGAGTCCTTTCCTTCCCTTCCAATTGTTGAATATCGTCTATAATCAGACAATCCAATTTACGGTATTTGTTATGAAAATCATTTGTAGATTTTGATTTGATGGAATTAATCAAATCGTTGGTAAAACCTTCGGTTGTAATGTAAAGAATTTTGGCAGAGGGATTTTTAGCATGAATCGCATTGCCGATGGCCTGAATAAGATGGGTTTTTCCCAGGCCGGGGTTGCCATATACAAACAAAGGATTATAAATACTGCCCGGCTTTTCCACAACTTTTTGGGCAGCGGCAAAAGTAAAACGGGTATTATTTCCAACAACAAAATTTTTAAAAGTAAATTTTGGGTCCAAATGACTTTCAAATTCGTCCTGAAAACTATCCGGCACAAAGGGTTCACTGATAGATGTTTTTTCCTGTTCAATTTCAGTATCAAAATTATTTTCCAAGGAAATAATATCCAAAGAAATTTTTTTGCCGGTCAAAGTATAAAGTAAATTTTCAAAAATCTCTGATTTGTTTTGCAATGCCTTCCGCATTAAATGATTGGCAACAACAACGGTCAGCTGATTATCGTTCAAGCCAACTGCTTTGGAATTACGCAGTAACTGGTTGCATGATTCCTGGCTGTATTGGGCGCTGTAAAGTTCCTGAAAATCTTGCCAAAGTTTCTTAATTTGCTCTTTCATAAAAAATTTCCCTTTCACGCTCACAAAGATATGCTATATTATACCACAACTCTATATATACAAGCAATAAGTATAAACATTTTATTTAAGCAGAAAAAAATACTTGACTGAAACTAAATCGTAACATATAATATGCGGGTAACTTTTGCAATCCCCGTGGGACTCTTCACTCACGAGAGATAAATTATCAGCTTGAGAAGGAGGGACTGTCTTATGAAAAGAACATTTCAACCCAATAATCATCGCAGAAAACATACTCATGGGTTCCGTGAGAGAATGAAAACTTTGGGCGGCCGTCAAGTGTTGAAAGCAAGACGTGCTAAAGGCAGACACAAACTCTCTGCTTAAGAATGAAAGTAGGCCGCCTGTGTGGCCTATTTTTTCGCGGAGTATGTGCTGTGCAAAAATTTAGTTTTCCAAAACAGAACAAGCTGAAAAAGAAAAAACATTTTCAGTTTGTTTATCAGCGTGGCAAGTCCCACGCCAATGCCTTCGGGGCCCTTTATGTAATGAAAGGCGAAGGGTTGCAGATTGGCTTGGCGGTGGGAAAAAAACTTGGTCATGCAGTAGTAAGAAACCATATTAAGCGAATGATGCGGGAGGCCTTTCGCCTGCACCGTGAGCAAATCAAGCCGGGCCATCACCTTATTTGGGTGGCACGATACAAGCTGGTACATGCGGGCCTGGCAAATTTTGAGATGACCTTATTGACTTTATGTCGTGAGGCCGGCATTTTGATTGAGAGTGAAAATGGCTAAAAAATTTTTTATTGCCATTATTCGGTTATACCAGATTTTTATATCACCCTGTCTACCTCCTAAGTGCAGGTTTTATCCGACCTGCAGCGCCTATGGCATCGAGGCGATTACGAAGTATGGTGCCCTTAAAGGTGGCTGGCTGACGGTGAAGAGAATTTGTCGGTGCCATCCTTTTAATCCGGGTGGGTATGACCCCGTTCCGTAAGAATGAGGAGTAAGTGAATGTTTGATGTTTTAAGTGAATTTGTACAACAGTTATTGGCCTTTTTCTACACTTTGACCAATTCCGTTGGTCTGCCGAACTATGGTCTGGCAATCATTTTGCTGACTATTGTAATAAAACTGATTCTGTGGCCTTTAACTCAAAAGCAAATCCAGTCCATGAAGGATATGATGAAAATCCAGCCCATGATGGACGAAATCCGTGCCAGATACAAGAATGACAAAGACCGGATGAATTTGGAACTGGCAAATCTCTACAAGAAGATGAATATCAACCCTTTGAGCGGATGTTTGCCCCTTGTAATCCAATTCCCCATTATGATTGGTATTTTCTACGGCATCCGGGATTTCCAATATGTGGGCCCGGCCAATTTTTTGTGGATGGAAAGTATCAGTAATCCTGACCCCTGGTATGTTTTGCCCGTGCTCAGTGCTTTAACAACTTTTATCACCAGCAAGCAAAGTATGCCCGGCCCCGGCGCAGGCAAGAGCCCTTTGAACAACAAGATGATGTTATATTTTATGCCGCTTTTTATCGGCTATATTTCCATCACCTTCCCGGCGGGCTTGGTGCTGTACTGGGTTGTGATGAACCTGATGCAAATTTTACAACAGACAATGATGCAGAAATAAGAGGTGAAATAAATGGACTATATTGAAAAAACCGGCAAGACAGTCCAGGACGCCATTGCGGCGGCTCTGGCAGAATTGCAGATAACAGAGGACGAAGCGGAAATCACCGTCATTGACCAGGGCAAAGAAGGCGTGTTCCTGGGGCTTGGCGCCAAACCGGCGGTTGTCCGGGTGGCAAAAAGGGAAGTGGCGGAAGTGGCAGAGGTGGCGGCTGTGGCTGCGGCGACCGCTGTTGCAGAAGAACAGGAAAGTGTTGAACCTGCCCCGGTTGTCCGTCCCCGTGTGATTAATGACGAAGTGGTGGACAAAGCCAAGAAGTTTTTGCAAGAAGTTTTCAGCGCCATGAAGATTGAAGCGGCAATGGAAAAATTTGTTAATACCAAGGACGGTTCCGTTGTTATCCGCTTACATGGCGATGATATGGGCATTTTGATTGGCAAGCATGGCCAGACCCTTGACAGTTTGCAATACCTGACCAATTTGGTTGCCAATAAAGAGGAAAAAGATTGGACAAGAATTATTATTGATGTGGAAGATTACCGTGACCGCAGGGTGGAAACATTGACCCGCCTGGCAAAGCGTTTGGGCGACAGGGTACGCCGTGAAGGTGACCCGGTGGCGTTGGAGCCGATGAATCCCCACGAAAGAAAGATTGTTCATCTTGCCTTGCAAAATGACCGTCGGATTGTGACCCACAGCGAAGGGGAAGAACCCAACCGCTATGTGGTGATAGAGTTAAAAAAATAATTGCATAAGCCCGGTCTTGGCACCGGGCTTTTTTTCACACAGGAGATAAGTATGCAGGATTTAGGGGCGGATACCATAGTTGCCATTACTACGGCTTTGGGCGAAGGGGCGGTGGGGATTGTGCGGCTCAGCGGTGAAAATGCTCTGGCTGTTGCTAACAAAATAATGACGAAACCCTTGAGCGGCCAGCACCGGCACATGGAATATAATCACGTGGCGGACGGCGGGGAAACAGTGGACGAAGTGCTGGGGGTATTTATGCGGTCGCCCCATTCCTATACTGCGGAAGATGTGGTGGAAATCCAATGCCATGGCGGGGTGGCGGCTTTGCAAAAAATTTTGGCTTTGTGTTTGGCAAACGGGGCAAGAATGGCGGAGCCGGGAGAATTCACCAAACGGGCATTTCTCAATGGCAGAATAGATTTGACACAGGCGGAAGCGGTGATGGATATTATCCGTGCCAAAAGCGAAACCGCATTGCAAATGGCATTGCGTACCCAGCAGGGGGAACTGAGCGCCAAGATAAAAAAATTGCGAGGCGGTTTGGTGGATATCATTGTCAATTTGGAAGCAAAGATTGATTATCCAGAAGATGATATTGAGGATGTAACCTATTCTGACACTCAGAAAAATATTACAGAAACTAAAGCCGGACTGGAGCAGTTGCTGGCTACGGGGCATACGGGGAAAATCCTTCGGGAAGGGCTGCGGGTAGCCATTGTTGGCAGACCCAATGTGGGCAAATCCAGTTTGCTCAATGCTCTTTTGGAAGAGGAAAGAGCCATAGTTTCCGCCTATGCCGGCACCACACGGGATGTTATTGAAGAACAGATTTTACTGAATGGTGTTCCTGTGATTTTGTCCGATACTGCCGGTATTCATGACACGGATAATTATGTGGAAAAAATCGGTGTGGAACGGAGCCGTTCCGCTTTGGGAAACGCACAGTTGGTACTGTGTGTGCTTGATGGCAGTATGCAACTGACGAGCGAAGATCACGATTTGTTAAAAATTCTAAACCCCGAAAATACTTTGCTTGTTCTCAACAAAAATGATTTGCCTTTGCAAATTGAAAAGAATGAATTAAAGGGATTTCAATTATTCAGCATCAGCAGTAAGACAAAGGACGGGTTGAAGGAATTAAAAACCGCTGTGCAAAAATATGCCTATAGCGGCACACATGGGGATAGCGGGGTTTTTGTCCAAAATGTGCGTCATTTGGATTTGTTGCAAAAAGCGGTGGCAGCATTGCAAAATGCACTTGAAACCATTGACAATAAAATGCCCTATGACTGTGTGATTATTGATTTGCAAAATGCCATTGGCAATTTGGGCGAAATCACCGGGGAACAGGTGACGGACGAGATTATCAACAAGATTTTTGCGAAGTTTTGCGTGGGGAAATAATGCGTAATGCGAAATTCGCAATGCGTAATTATGGTAAAATGCTCCTGTGATTATAGCAGGAAGGTCGATATAGTGCTGAAGCAACCCTCTCCCCGGGGAGAGGGGCAGGGGTGTGGGGAAAAGTACGATAAGAATTAGAAATGTGAAATGAAGGTAAAATGTTCCTGTGATTATAGCACGGGAGTCAGCATAGTGCTAACTCTTGCCTCCCATTTCTAAATGTGATATAATTAAAGTATAAAAAAATAACGTCAGTTCGTAACCATCCTGACGCTAAACAAAACTACGGGAAAGGAAAACTAAGGACACCGTAGGTGTCTTTTTTCTTATGTCAAACGAATTACTTTTATTTATCAACTTAATAGTTACCTACTCATTGGTGTTGTTGTGGTTTTATTTTTTCAAAAAACAAGGGCTGTATGTTTGGCTGATAATTGCCGCCTTGGTTGCCAATATTGAAGTAATGGCACAAATTGATGCCTATGGTTTTCATCAGACATTGGGCAATATCCTTTTTGCTTCCACTTTTCTTGCCACAGACATTCTCAGTGAATTTTACGGGAAAAAAGAGGCCAATTTTGGCGTTAATCTAAGCATTGTTGCCTGTGTTTCTTTTATTATCCTTTCGCAGTTTTGGCAATATTTTACTCCTAATGCTGCAGATTTTGCCCTGCCTCATTTACGGGTAATTTCCGCACATACCCTGCGTATAATCAGTACGGGGCTGATAGTGTTTGTCATAGTCCAAAAATTAGATATTTTTCTATATCACAAAATTTGGCGGCTGACCGGCACGGACAACAATAGATTCTTATGGTTACGCAACAATATTGCCACCATTGTTTCCCAAGCAATAAATACTGTTTCGTTTAATTTGGGGGCATTTTACGGGGTTTTCCCTACGGATACCCTATGGGAAATAATCTTTATTAACTTTATCATTTTTGTTGCCACAAGTTTGTTGGACACGCCTTTTATCTATTTGGCGGCGATGATGAACGGAGACAGAAATTCGGAAACGAATAAACGGGTTCAATTATGAATTAGGAATTAAGAATGATGGTAATATGTTCCTGTGATTAAATAGCCCCCGCCTTGGCGGGGGCTGGCGCCTATGGGAACACAGAAAGGCGACTGGGGGTGCGGATTACGCAGAAAACTTGTTTGCTTATTACTGACTCTTGTGCCCCCTTAGAGGGGGCTGGCAGTTGCGTAGCAACTGACTGAGGATGGCGATTAAAGCGGTACTTTCGCTATGCAGTCGCCACCCCACCACCCAAAAAGCAATTCTGCTTTTTTTATGGGAAATTAGATAATTTCTCATATTAGTAATCAGCAATAAATTTCCAAAATATTGTTCAAAATCAGTTCCTGTGCCTGACGGGTTACCAGTTCGTACTGCCCCATACCGGCGGCGTTATTGATTTCCATAGCCAAAGTATCAAGACCGATACACTTTATCATGTGATGCAGTTTTACCGCATTTTGCAGGGCGGAATTCGGCAAAACCAAAACCCCCTTCCCCATAAGGATGTTGCTCCAATTCCTCAATATACTTTTCCCGTAACACTGAATAATTAATCATAAAGTTTACCCTCATATACTATCAATACCTACCCTATACTTTTCTAAATTATGTTCTATAGTTTCAAATCCTTGTATGTAAAATGTCATCTAATTTTCTGGCTCATCATCAGAATGTGTGGGTAAAAACATCTGAAATTATCTGCCTGGCAACGTTATATCATAGTTTCCACATTGCAACATTATCATTGCAAACAGATTGTTTATGTTCTTAAAACCGTATGCCGTTCTCTGTATAAG
>JAZLLX010000073.1:0-1992 GCA_045598345.1 Acidaminococcaceae bacterium
AAAACCCTGCACCTGCTTTGCGATTTGGGTCAGAACGGGCCGGCCCTGTACCTTCCGAAGGAAGCGCCCCAGACCCCCGGCAGCCCCCTGAGTTTTTGGATGCTCCTCAGAAAACATCTGGAGGACGGCTTTATTGTACGGCTGGAACAAAAGAATTTTGACCGCATTATAGAAATGACCGTCAACGCCCCCATCCCCGGGGATAAGACCACGCCTAAAGTTCTGGTTTTTGAACTTATGGGACGGAACAACAATATTATTTTGCGGCAGGAAGAAAAAATTATAGGTTCATTACGGAAAACTATTAACCCGCCCAAAACAAAACAAGGGCTGCATCCCCTCGCGGTGGAAGCCAACAAACTGGCAGCCGCCATTCTGGCCAATCCCGCACCGGCTTTGAAACAAAAAATCACCGCCACCCTGTTGGGAATCGGCAGTCATACGGCAGAAATTTTGGCACAAGGGGATGACCTGACCGTTGCCATTCAAGAATTGCAAGATAAATATTCCGCGCCGGCGGACAGCCGTGTCAACGATTTGATTAGGGAGAAAATCGCCGCCACGCCCCTGCAGCTGGACTTGCAGAAAAATTTGCAGGGAATTATCAAGGGGGAAATAAACAAACATACCAAGAAATTGCAAACCCTCAAAGAGGAACTCGCCACAGCGGAAAAAGCGGAGGAATACCGCATTAAGGCGGACACCCTGATGACCAATCTTTACCAAATAAAAAAAGGCCAGACAGAAATTACCCTGCCCAACCTTTATGACGGTGCGGAATTGGTTATAACCTTAAACCCCAGTTTCACTCCTGCGGAAAACGCCCAGCATTATTACAAACGCTATAACAAATATCAAAGAGCGCAAAAGGAACTGGCAAAACAGATTCGTTTGACTGAGGAAGGACTGGAATATCTGGGCAGTATTGAAACCGCCCTGTCCCTGCCCTTGAAACGGAATGAAATTGAGGAAATCAATCAGGAACTGATTAGTGCGGGAATTTTGAAGAAAAAGAAAAACAAGGTGCTGCACACTCCCCCCAGCGAGCCGCTGAAAATAACCCTGCCGGACGGAATAATTTATATCGGCAAAAACAACCGGCAGAATGATTATATAACCTTCCACCTGGCAAAGCCCGGTGACTTGTGGTTTCACACCAAGGACATCCCCGGCAGCCATGTGGTGCTTTGCGGAGAACAGAGCGAGAAAAATATTCAACTGGCAATGCAGTTGGCCGCCTATCACTCCAAAGCAAGAAATTCCGGCAAAGTACCGGTGGATATGGTCATGAAAAAATACGTCAAAAAACCCGCCGCCTCCAAACCCGGATTTGTGATATTTACAAACAACAAAACAATTTTTGTAGAACCGGTGGGGGAAATGAGTAATTAGTAATGAGTAATGAGTAATTAGTAATGAGTAATGAGAAATTATGGTAATATGTTCCTGTGATTATATGGTTGGGTTTCGGGTGTGCGAGGTTATGCGAACCCTCGTCCGCCCATAAAGGGGCGGGGGACCGCCTACGGGAGCGTGTTGGCGGTGGTGGGGTGAGCAATTACGCTGTCGCTAATGAAAAGATAAAAACTTAAAGCTTAAAGTTATGGTAAAATGTTCCTGTGATTAAAATAAAAAAGTCCGCTTAATGCTGACTTTTTCCCGCCCAGGCGTGGGCGGGGTGGATTGCCTTTGGGAACATAGAAGGGCAAGACGGGGTGGGTCGCTCTCCCCGACTGAAGAACTAAACTTAACATAACATCAACCAATGCTATAATCACAGGAACATCCTACCATAATTTTTCATTTTTAACTTATAACTTATAATTTTTTCGGCGACTGGGGGTGCGGATTACGCAGAAAGCCTGTTTGCTTAATGCGAACCCTCGTCCGCCCATAAAGGGGCGGGGGACCGTCTGAAGGAACACGAAAAGACGGTGGTGGGGTGAGCAATTACGCTGTCGCTAATGAAAAGATAAAAACTTAAAGCTTAAA
>JAZLLX010000074.1:0-18888 GCA_045598345.1 Acidaminococcaceae bacterium
GGCAAGAGAAATGTTTATTATTTTTTTACCGAACACCAAAGCCAAACCCTTTCACGAAAAGCAAATCCCATCGCAAAAACGCAATTCCATCGCCAAAACCCCTAAAATTTCAACACTTATTCAATACATTTCAAAATTTTAGGTGTTTTGGCAATTCCAACGGGAAAAAAGGCATGTGAAATCAATTATGAATGAGGAATCAGGATATAGGGATAGTCCGCTTGATGCGAACTTAAGGCCCCTTGGTGAAGGGGCTGGCAGCGATAGGAACATAGGCGGCTGACTGAGGATTGAGAACTTCGCAGTGTGCAATCACCCGTCTTGCCCTTCTATGTTCCTTTAGGCAATCCACCCTCTTCACCAAGAGGGCAAGAGTTCGCACTATGCCAACTTCCCTGACCCCTGACTTGCACCCTTGAATTTGCTAAAAGGGTAAAAAATAGTGTATATTTTTTGAAAAATCACGTAGATTTTTTAATGAATCCGAATTTTGGGTGGTCACACAACTGATTAGAATAAAAAAAGTCCGCACAATGCGAACTTATTTTCCCGCCCAGGCGTGGGCGGGGTGGATTGCCTATAGGAACATAGAAAGGCAAGACGGGGTGGGTCGCTCGCTACGACTGAAAAATAAATGTCAAAGAACAAAGAACAAAGAACAAATATGGTAAAATGTTCCTGTGATTAGAATAAGGGCAAAGGATTTAGGAATCAGGATTCAGGGAAAGAACGCATAAAGCGAACCCTCGTCCGCCCATAAAGGGGCGGGGAACCGCCTACGGGAGCGTGTCGGCGGTGGTGGGGTGGGCAATTAGGTTGACACTTTCAATTAGAAATGTGAATTGTGAAATGTGAAATGAAGGTAAAAAGTTCCTGTGATTATATAACAAGTTACAGGAACATAAATAGCCCCCGCCCTTGCGGGGGCTGGCGCCCATAGGAACATAGAAAGGCGACTGGGGGTGCGGATTACGCAGAGAACTTGTTACTGCCTAATCGCTCACCCCGCCGGTCCACGTTCCAGTATCGGCCCTCCCCTCCCAAAAGGAAGGGGTAATTTAATTATAATCACAGGAACATCAAATTAATTAAAAGTTAAAAATTAAAAATGAAAAATTATGGTAAAAAGTTCCTGTGATTAAAATAAAAAAGTCCGCACAATGCGAACTTCTTTCCCTCTTTCTTAAAGAGGGGGGACCGCTTGCGGTGGGAGTTTTTGCATTATGCGAAGCATTCATAAACTTTAAGTTTTAAGATTTTATCTTTTCATTAGCGACAGCGTAATTGCTCACCCCACCACCGTCCTTCTATGTTCCTTTAGACGGTCCCCCGCCCCTTTAGGTGCGGACGAGGGTTCGCAAAACCCCGCACACCCGAAACCCAAAATCTAATCACAGGAACATTTTACCATCATTCCTAATTGCTAATTGCTAATTCTCCCTAAGCCCTCGGCCTTAAGCCCTAATATCACCCTTTCACCTTTTCATACTTTCATCCTCTAACCTGACCCCTAATCATCCCATCACCAATGCCACACCACATTCCTTAGACAACTTCTGCAACTGCTCCAAGGAAAGTTTTGTGAATTTTTGAATCATGCTGATTGGAGTTTTCTCTTTTATCATTTCCACAGCAACCGCAACAAACCCTTCCGCACGCCCTCTTGCCTCACCTTCTGCAATACCTTCCGCACGGCCTTCTGCCCTGCCTTCCGCACGACCCTCCGCACGACCTTCCCTTATACCTTCATTTTTGTACCTTCTGAACAAGTTACCCATTTTTACTTTACCTCCTTTGTCAATTTCTTCATCACGAAACAAATTGGTTACATCTTCTTCTTTTGACACCGCCTGTAAAAGTTTCAGTATCTCGTCCACATGTTTCAGTTCCCGTGAACTGAACTCCACTTTCCTGCCTGTCCGCTGTGCTACGAAGAATTTCGCCACGTCTTTGAAGTCACTGGTGAATTTTTCTATTGTTTCATCATCCAAATATGCCACTTCCACCACGTTAATTTTATAGTCGTTGACATATTTTTCCAATCCTTCCGGCACTTTCAGCCGTTCCAGCAGTGTTGTGTATTTGTTCCAACGCTGACTGCCGAAATACAATACAAGTGTTATTACAGGGTAGCGGTGGCGTTTGTTTTTGCCTTCCGTCAGTTGTCCTCTATAAACTGCCCCGTCATAGCCGATAACCCTCAACACCATATCCTTGTCAATTTTGGTTTGGTTTTCCAGTCCGCACAATGCCAGTCGGATATTGCCTTTTTTCCAAAATTTTGCCACATCCCGTTCCTGTTCGTGCAGTTTGTCGTCAAATTTGTATTGCGATACTGTGGTTGCATCCTGTAATGAACGGGGATGTACCACCCTTTTGCCGTCAAAGAGCAGTACATTCATAATGTCCGCAAACACGTCATTATACGCTTCTAAAGTTTTTTCCGTTACGTCTTTATCCGCCATAAAACACTCCTGAAATCATATATTTATTTTACAACAAATTTGAGTTCAATGCAAGGGGAATTCCGCAAATACGGGCAAAGGAATCAGGATTCAGGAATTAAGGGAAGTACGCTTTATGCCAACTCCCCTACTATAATCACAGGAACATCAAATCAGTTAAAAGTTAAAAGCTTAAATCTTAAAACTATGGTAAAAAGTTCCTGTGATTAAAATAAAAAGCCCGCTTAATGCGAACTTTTTTCCCTCTTTCTTAAAGAGGGGGGGACCGCTTGCGGTGGGAGTTTTTGCATTATGCAAAGCATTCATAAACTTTAAGCTTTAAGTTTTTATCTTTTCATTAGCGTCAGCGTAATTGCTCACCCCACCACCGTCTTTCTATGTTCCTTTAGACGGTCCCCCGCCCCTTTATGGGCGGACGAGGGTTCGCAAAACCCCGCACACCTGAAACCCAAATTATAATCACCGGAACATATTACCACAGTTACGCGTTACGCGTTGCGAATTACGCGTTATATCCTTCCCTATATCCTGATTCCTAATTCCTTTATCCTGAAACCTACCTCTGCCTCAAAAACAACCCATATCTGTTGAGGTAGTCCTCTTTCATGCAGACGGAAAGGGAGCGTTTTTCAAGGTTGTAGATTGCTGTCCAGAGGGTGCTGAGGTTTTTGGCAATTACTTCCTTGGCGTTTTCCTTGTCCTTTTCCGGGTTCACGCTTTGCAGCCAGTCCATACATTGTTGTTCTGTGGGATATTTGGTTTTCTTGAAATATTTTTCCAATGTCTTCACTCTGGCAAATCCGTTCTCCCCCGGCGCTTCCACCGCCGGCGTTACCCAATAATTTGCTGTGGTTTGGTGTTTAGCCGTAAAGGCCTTGGGCATCGCCATAAACTGATTGTTCACATATTCCACCACCGCACTGTCACCATAGGCATCATTAATCAACCAATGGAAGGAAACATTTTTGTCGGCGAAAGCCATTTTAACATCTAATTTTTCAAATTTTTCCAAAGCGTCCTGCACGCTGCGGGCATTGTCCAGCATATAGCGGGGAATCAAGCCGCTGAAAATCTTTTGCATACCATTATCCACCGGGTTGCTGTAGCCGGGCACCAAGAGGGTGGCAATGGAAAAGCCCTTTTCGTTCACACCGCTCATTACCAAAAAGGGACTGTAAAGCACCGCTTCCTGCCCTTCCAAACTGGAAACGAAAGCATCCTTGGTCATGCCGACCCAACCCATGTCCGCAATGCCCACGCTGGCATATTTGCCGGGGGCAGTGGTGTGCACCACCATGCAGGCCCGCTCGTCTTTTGACATATCGTAGTTATGCCCTAACAGGGGATAATTTTCCGGGTTCACGGCGGTCAGGGCAGTACAAGCAAAACTGCAGGGCAATGCTTTGTAGCGGAAATTGCTTTGGGGCAGAAGCAACTTCTGCACCGTGCTTTGCAAGGCCTCCGCCGTCAGGGGTTCCGCCGCCAGCACCTTGTCCAGCTGGTAATCCGCTTTGTACTGGATTTCATAGAGATAGCCCTGCTTGTCCACTCGCCGCAAAGTGCCGATGGTGGCCTGCTGTTCCGCAGTGTGATAACCCGCCAAAGCACAGGCGGTGCAGAGCAAAAAACTCAAAGTTCCCAAAAGTACCTGTAATTTTTTCATTTGATAATTCCTCCTCCAAGTATTTTTTCATCTTCATAAAACACTATTCCCTGACCCGGCGTAATTGCCCGTTGGGGTTCGGCAAACTGCACTTTTGCGCCCCCCTCCTGCAATTCCACCTCACAGGGCATATCCTTTGCCTTGTAGCGTATTTTGGCGCTGCAGGCAAATTTATTTTCCGTTGGATTGATAAAATTAAGATGTTCTGCAAAAAGTTCCCTGCTAAAAAGTTCTTCGTTCTTGCCCAAAATTACCGCATTGGTGGCAGGATTTTTTCCCACCACATAGAGTGGATGCTCCCACGCAATTCCCAACCCTTTTCTTTGGCCGATGGTGTAGCAGGCAGTGCCACGGTGCTTGCCAATCTTCCTGCCATCCCTCAGTTCAAAATTGCCGGCATGACTGTGGCGGAGTCCAACCTCCTGCAAAACTTTTTCATAATCTCCCTCCGGCACAAAGCAAATGTCCTGGCTGTCCGACTTGTGGGCCACCTCTATGCCCGCCGCCGCCGCCATGGCCCGGATTTCCTCTTTGGTATATTCCCCCAAGGGCAGGTAGAGATGCTGCAACTGCTCCTGTGTTAAGGAATACAAAACATAACTTTGGTCCTTCGCCACATCCTTGGCACGGAGCAGGACTTTCTGCCCCTTTTCTTCCCCAATTCGGGCATAATGTCCCGTGGCAAAACCCTCACAGCCAAAGTCCCGCATATATTCCATTAAAATACCGAACTTGATACAACGATTGCAGGTCAGGCAAGGGTTGGGAGTACGCCCCCGGTCATATTCTTGCACAAAGGGCAGAATTACTTGGGTGCGAAATTCCTTTGTCAAATCAACGCTGTGATGCTCAATGCCCAACTTGGCACAAACTTTTTGGGCATCCAAAATATCTTTAGGGTCCGCCCCCTGCCACATTTTGGCGGTGCAGCCCACTAATTCATAACCCTGTTTTTTTAGTAATAAAGCCGTTACGGCGGAGTCCACTCCTCCGGACATGGCAACTAAAATTTTCATCGTTTAAAATTATAGCAAAAATTTTTATTTTTGCCAATTGAAAAGAATAGGAAAAAGTTATATAATATACCGTTGGAAAAAGGAGAAACTATGAACCTGAAACGCAACGAAACAGAATTCCATAAATATCTCAGCAAATTTCAGGCGGACCCGGATCTGACCAAAATCCTCAACTCTGTTACCTTTAACGAACTTTTCAACGAAAAGTTTCTTCAGGAACACAGCAAATGGAAAGATATGAACGATTTGGTCTATCGTGGGGACTTTGGCATTATGACACTCTTGGAAGTGGAAAATGTCAATCAGGATGCCTGGAACGCCTATGTGGCAAAAAACACGGAGTGCGAAACCTGGCACCAGTTTGGGAAACTCGCCATGTTGCACTGGATGAGGGAAAAATATAAAGCGTGGAAGAAAACTAAAAAATGACGATACAAATGACTTTGTAGCTCAGTTGGATAGAGCACCTGCCTCCTAAGCAGGGGGTCGTGGGTTCAACTCCCGCCAAGGTCACCAAAACTAATAACCCTTCAGCACTTGCCGGAGGGTTAAAATCTGTTATAGGGAGGGTATGCAATGTTTAAGAAACTGAAAGGCGTGGATTTGGTTCAGGAACTGAAACACAAAAAAGCCACTCTTTACCGGCTGGATGCCAAACATCTTATCAATCATTATTATGTAGTAACAAGTCCTTTTACTTCCAAACTTTTGAATTCCCCGGAAGTTATTGGTTTTGAGTGCTACGATTGTATGTGCAATCCCACCAAAATAACCTTGGACTATTTCAACAAGAAAAATATCATCCAGGGTGCCAGCGTGCTGACCATTCTCCGTGGCGGTTTGAACTATCCTTTGGAAGAATGTTGTTACCGCAGCGGCATTAAGATTCACGATGTCAATTTCCTTTCCTGTGAACGGGTTTTTGAAGGGGAAGTTATTGTAGGATTGGATATAAAATACAAAAAGTTGGATATTATTGACAAAGGCACTTTGATTATCGGTGATATTGTTGCCACCGGCGACACCATGGTGAAATGCCTGAAATATGTTGTGAAGGAATACCGCAAGGCAGGGGCAAGTTTGCGGAACATTATTTTCTTCACCATCGGGGGCAATATGGGTATCACCATTATGGAAAACCTGACGGAAGAACTGCAAATGTACTGGCCCGATTTTGAAGGTTTCTACTGCGTTTATCATGAGGGTATTTTCAGTAACTATGTGGATAAGGGCGTGCTGGGCATTCAACTGCCCTATGTGGATTTCTACTGGAAGGATGCCATCCTTGCGCCGGAATACCGGGAGCAGACCTTGAACAATGACAATGCCCTTTTTGAAAAATGTACTATCTATGACGGTGGTGCCAGACGCTACGAAATCCCCGACCATTATAAAGAAGTTTCCGAATACTGGGAAAATGTTTTGCAGATTGCGGACAAGGTGAATTTTAAGGACTTTATTGATGAAAAGATTGGCTACCCCACTCCGGTTGGCTACGGTGAATGGCTGGAATTGAACCACTACAACGCTTTGGACAGCGACCTGACCCACCGGCTTTATGAACAGGAGCAGGCATATCTGGAGAAGAACAGCCACCGCAGTTTGAAGGAGATTGCCTCCACCCGGCTTAAAGAGTTCCAAAATGCAGTAGGCATTTATAATAAATGAGTAATTAGTAATGAATAATGAGTAATTAAGGAAAAATGTTCCTGTAACTAAATTTAATCGGTAATTTTCGCTTTGCGAAAATTGTCCATAATTACTCATTACTAATTACTAATTACTAATTGAATTTAAGGAGGAAATTAAAATGGCTCATGTTGACAAGGATTATCAGAACAGTGCAGTTCCCCAATCCGAACGCCGCGGTTATTTGACCATGTTTATGATTATGTTGGGATTCACCTTTTTCAGTGCCAGTATGTGGACTGGCCAAGTGTTGAGCAACGGTCTGGACTTCAGCGGCTTTTTAGGTGCCCTTTTGTTAGGTGGCTTGATTTTAGGTCTTTATACCGGTATTCTTGGTTATATCGGTGCGGAAAGCGGTCTGAGTTTGGACTTGCTGGCTGTACGCAGTTTTGGCGTTAAGGGTTCCTATTTGCCCAGCGCCCTCATTGCTTTCACCCAATGCGGCTGGTTCGGCGTAGGCCTTGCCATGTTCGCCATCCCCATTGCCCAGGCGTGGTACGGCAACAATGAAATGGTAATGTACGCTCTGGTGCTTTTGGCAGGTATTTGTATGACTGCCTCCGCTTATTACGGCATTAAGTCCCTGACCATTATTTCTTATATCGCAGTTCCCTGCGTGGCAATTCTCGGCACCGCTGCCATGATTTTGGCGGCACAACAGGGCAATGGCACCTTTATTGAAAACTTTGCCAAATCCACCAACGATTTGGGCATTATCGGCGGTGCAGGGCTGGTTATCGGCTCCTTTGTCAGCGGCGGAACTGCCACCCCAAACTTTACCCGTTATGCCAAAGGCAAATGGGTTGGTTTTTGGACCACGGTCATTGCCTTCTTCATCGGCAACAGCTTAATGTTCTTCTTCGGAGCAGTGGCAAATATCTATGTGGGCGGCAATGATATTTTTGATGTTATGCGGAATTTGGGTATGTTCTGGACCGCAATTTTGGTCTTGGGTCTGAACATTTGGACCACCAACGACAATGCAATTTATACCACCGGCTTGGGTCTGGCAAATATTACGGGCTTCAGCAAGAGAAGCATGGTGCTTTTCAGCGGGGCGTTGGGAACTGTGGCTGCAGTTTGGCTCTATTGGAACTTCTGCGGTTACCTGAACATTTTGAATGCCACCCTGCCTCCCATCGGCATCATTCTTGCCCTCGGTTACTTTATGAACAGGGAAAGCTACAACGATACAAGTTATGTGCCCGTATGTATCAACTATGGTGCGGTGTTGGGCGTTATTGTCGGTGCGGTTGTGGGCAACCTCACCAGCAACGGCGTGCTCAGCGGCGTACCCTCCATCAACGCCATGATTACCGCTTCCATCATTTATCTGATTGGCGGCAAATTTCAAAAATAAAATTTGACATAAAAAAATCCGCTGTTGTTGCAGCGGATTTTTTTTATGCTTTACCAGTCCAGTTTTTTAATCGCATCTTCCAGACCGTAATTACGCATATAGCGGTAAAGGGTCACACGGCTCACATCCAACATCTTTGACAGACGGCTGATGTTGCCGCCGGCGGACTTCCACGCCGCTACAAAGGCGTTCTTATCGGTTTTCCAAGATTTCTCCATGGCCTTATTGCTGGGCAAACTGATATGTTGCACATCAATCATACTGGAATTGGTGTGGAAGAAGGCCTTTTCAATAACCCCCTGCAACTGCTTGATATTCCCCGGCCATTCGGTCTTGGACAACATTTCCAACGCCTCGGTGGAGAAAATTCTTGCGGGCATATTGTGTTGGGCGCAAATCTCCGCCAAAATATGTTTGGCAATCAGTTCAATATCCGCAGTCCTGTCCTTAAGTGAAGGCACTTTCAGGAAAGTGTTGACTACCATATCGTAAAGTTTTCTGCTGAAAAGTTTTTTGTCAGTCAGGCGTTTCAAATTGGAATCGCAGGCCACAATCAGACGCACATTATACTTTTTCTCGCTCAATGCGTCCGCCAGTTCGTCACCCACGGCCATGGACAGTTTTTCTGCCTCATCAATCACCAAAGTGCCGTTCTTTGCCAGTTCCAGTTTGCCGATAATTTTTGACTGGCCGTCATTGCTGCCAAAAATTTCCTTCCGCATAACATCATCTTCCACGTTCCGGCACTTGACCACCAAAATTGGCTCCGTGGCCCTCTGGCTGGCCTGATGAATACCATGTGCCAGACGCTGCTTGCCCGTGCCCGGTTCGCCCTGCAAAAGAATATTGCGGTTGCCCCGTGCCAGGCGGCTGGCCTTGTGCTGCAAATCCAAAAACTCCGGCGTTTCACCCACCATGCTGAACAAAGAATTACGGTCAGAATATCTGGACGCATGTGCCATCATAGTGTGCAAATCCTCAACCGCAACGGTGAACAAAATCGCTCCCCTGATATCCGAACCCAAACTGATGGGCATGGCGGAAGTAATATCCTCATAAGTATGTTCCGCCGTAATCCAGGTCATCTCCTGATGTACCGTAGCACGGCCCTTCAACGCCTCCGCAACAGGAAGATGCTCATAGTTCAAGAACACATCCTGCAAACGTTCCTTGCCCTCCAGACGCAATCTGCCACGCTCATTGCAATACTTCATATTGCCGTTCCTGTCCAGCCAGTACACCGCAGCCGGCATCTGGGTCATCAAAATATTGTTGACTTCCCAACGCTCCATTTCATTCAAATGGTTTTCAATAACATATTTCATTATAACCAAATGATTTACCAAGAGTTCGTTGGGAACATTGCTCTTGTCCATAGTGAAAATGGTCAAGACATAACGCAACTCACCGTCAACATTAATCGGCGCGCTGCAAGCATCCCCACCATGACAATCCCGTTTCCACATTTCCGGGCCGAACATCATAAAAGGAGTATTATGCTCCAGGGCAATACTCACACTGCTTGTCCCCACGTCTTCTTCCAGCACCCGCATACCTTGGATATCTTCAATGGTCCTGCGGAAAAAGGGCATGGAAAAATTCTTCACCACATACCCCTCTTTGTCAATAAGCAACATAGAAAGATTGTGCATGCTCAAGTCCTGCTTGATTTCCTCATAGAGTCCGTCCAAATACTTCAGGACAATTTCATGCTTTTTCAAATGCTGCTTAATCTCTTCAGCATTCAGTTTGTGATTAGTGGCGAAGGTCTCATGAGGAATCCGCATCTGACGGCAACGCTGCCAGCTTTCGGCAACCCAGGGATGTACATTAGGGTCAACAATCCCTTCATCCATGAATTTGACATAATACGCCTCTAATTTTTCTCTGTTGCGTTTTTCACGAATCATTTTTTGTAAACCTCCCTTACTTCCATGCTTTCCTGAAAAAACATTAGTAATTATAGAAAAAACAGGCGATTTTGTAAAGTAATTTTTGTAAAAAATTTTACACTAATTTTACTTGCAATTTAATTTTGAATGTGGTAAAATAATTAAATTATGCGGGTGTAGCTCATTGGTAGAGCAGTCGCTTCCCAAGCCACGTGTAGAGGGTTCGATTCCCTTCACCCGCTCCACCGCATATTATCACGATTTTCAGGAATTTGAAAATCGTGATTTTTTATTCCCGCCCCGTCCTGACAGACAAGTTACAACTATGTAATAGTGAACAAAAAAAAACGCAGTATGATGTTTTATCGCTAACAGAATTTGATTAACCATTTAACTGAAGTAAGCAAAATAATGAAATAACCTTCATACGGAATATTTTATTTTATGACAAAAGGAAAATGTAAAGCCATCCCCATGCGAACCCTCGTCCGCCCCTAAGGGGGCGGGGGACCGCCTATGGGAGCGTGTTGGCGGTGGTGGGGTGAGCAATTAGGTTGACACTTTTAAGTTAGAAGTTGTAAGTTAGAAGTTAGAAATTAATGGTAAAACGTTACTGTGAATAGAATAAAAAAAGTCCGCTTATTGCGAACAAACCCTCCCTTGCTAGGGAGGGGCAGGGGTGAGTAGGATACCCATCACTACTGCTAAACACAACCAAGCAAAAACTCTCTACTTTTCTACTCATCCACCGCAAGCGGTCCCCCTTCCCTATCAAGGGAAGGTTGCTTCCGCACTATGCCAACCTTTCTGCTATAATCACAGGAACATCTTACCATATTTGTTCTTTGCTCTTTGTTCTTTGAGATTTATTCTTATCGCAGCAAGCGACCCCACCACCGACCTTAAAAACTGTGTCGGTCCCCCGCCCCACGCCTGGGGCGGAAAAAGTACGCACTATGCCAACTTCCCCTGAATCCTGATTCCTAATTCCTTTATCCTAATATAATCACCGGAACATCTTACCATATTTGTTCTTTGCTCTTTGTTCTTTGACATTTATTACAAAATAATTCAATTAGAAATTGTACGGTAAGCACTTTAGTGATATAATAAACATGGATTGTTTTCAGTCCAAATATTTTAAAAGAGGAAAATTATTATGAAAAAACTTTATTCTGGAAAAACCAAAGATGTTTTCCAACTGGAAAACGGTAATGTGCTTTTGAAATTCAAAGACGACTGCACCGGCAAGGACGGCAAGTTTGACCCCGGCGAAAACAGCGTTGGACTCACCATTGAGGGTATCGGCAGGGCCAATTTGGAAACAAGTATCCATTTCTTTGAGGTCTTGAAAAATGCCGGCGTTAAGACCCACTACATTGGCGCTAATCTTGATGATGCCACTATGGAAGTTCTGCCCGCCAAAGTTTTTGGTCATGGTTTGGAAGTTGTCTGCCGTTTGGTGGCAACTGGCTCCTTCGTCCGCCGCTATGGCGAATACATTAAGGACGGCACTCCCCTCACCGGCGGTCTTGTGGAAACCACTTTCAAAAACGATGCTCTTGGCGACCCTCTGGTGAATGAAGATGCGTTGGTTGCTTTGGGCGTTATGAGCCACGAAATGTACGCTTCCATGCGGGAACAAACCTTGAAAATTACCAAGATTGTTGCTGATGACTTGAAGAAGAAAAATCTTGACTTGTATGACATCAAATTTGAATTTGGCTACAACAAGGACGAGGTCATTTTGATTGACGAAATTGCCAGCGGCAATATGCGTGTTTATCAAAACGGCAAGATTGTTGACCCCATGGACTTGACCAAACTTATTTTAGGTAAATAATTTTAATGAATATAGATTTTCAAGCACTTAAATTACTTATTGTCATTGTATTTTTCTTGTGCTGCTCCGCTTTCTTCTCTGCGGCGGAGACCGCTTTTTCCGCCATCAACAAGACCCATTTGCGGGCGTTGGCGGAAGACGGCAACAAGCGGGCGGCAAAGACATTGGAACTGGTGGAAGATTATGACAAACTTATTTCCACCATTCTCATTGGCAACAATATTGTGAACATCGCTTTGGCATCCACTTCCGCTTTGCTTTTTGTCAATATTTTCAAAAACAATCAGGATTTGGGCGCCACTTTGTCCTCTATTTTCGCCACCATCGCTGTCTTAATTTTTGGCGAGGTTACACCTAAAACCATTACTATTGACCGGCCTTCCAAGACCGCCATGTTCACCACCCCTGCCATTGCTTTTTTTGAGAAAATCTTTACCCCTTTCACCTTTTTCTTTTCCCATTGGAAAAATTTGATTTATTATTTTATCGGTAAAGACACTTCAGAACAAAAAATGTCCCAGCAGGAACTGATGCTGCTTTTGGACGATGTGCAGGACAGCGGTACTATTGACGAAAACGAAGGTGAACTGTTGAAAAATGCTTTAACTTTTAATGATACGGAAGTACAGGAAATCCTTACCCACCGTGTAGATATTAAAGCAGTGGATATTGGTGCAACCAAGGAAGAAATTATCAAACTTTTTGACGAAACCAAATTATCACGCCTTATTGTTTATGAGAAAAATATTGACAAGGTTGTGGGCGTACTCCACCAGAAAGACCTGTATGTCAACGGTACCATTACGGATAAATCGTTACAGGAACTGATTACCAAGCCCATCTTTACCCATCCTACAGAAAAGATTGACGATTTGCTCCGCAAAATGCAAAAACAGAAAACCCATCTTGCCATTATCGTGGACGAATACGGCGGCACATACGGTCTGGTGACTGTGGAAGATATTTTGGAAGAACTGGTCGGGGACATTTGGGATGACCACGATTTGGTGGAAAACGATTTTACTTTATTGGCAGATAATACTTATATGGTGAACGGCAAAACCAATTTTGAGGACTTTTGCCGGCACTTTAACCTGAAAGCCAAATCCGGCAGCAACTCTGTGGCCGGCTGGGTTATGGAAATGATGGGAAAAATTCCCGCCCAGGACGAATCCTTTACCTATAAAAACCTCACTGTTTCCGTAGAAAAAATCAATGACAAACGCATCCGCAAATTAAAGGTTACGGTGGTTAAAAATAGGGATTAGGAGTTAGAGTTTAGGGGTTAGGGAAAGTCCGCTTTATGCGAACCCTCGTCCGCCCATAAAGGGGCGGGGGACCGTCTAAAGGAACATAGAAGGACGGTGGTGGGGTGAGCAATTACGCTGTCGCTAATGAAAAGATAAAAACTTAAAAATTAAAGTTATGGTGTAATGTTCCTGTGATTATAGCAGGAAAGTCATAATAAAGCGATAGTAACCCTCTCCTTGGGGAGAGTTGAATTGTGTCCAGTGGACACAAGAGGGGGTGTGGGGAAAAATGTGAAATGGAGGAATATTTTGTTATGATTATCACTACTGAGAACTTAATCATTGGTGCAGGGCCCGCCGGCATTACGGCGGGTACAATTTTACATAAGGCGGGCAGGGACACCCTTGTGCTGGAACGGCTGAACTTGCAAACCAAAGACAAACTCTGCGGCGGTATTCTTATGCCCATGGTGCTGGAAGAACTGGAAACCATTTTTCAAACAAACCTGCACCACCTTATTGCCCAAGACATAGATATTGATGTTATCAATTCCCAAGGGCAGACAATTCACCCCTTTGACTTGGGCAATCTCCACACCGTCAACCGCCGTGATTTTGATCTGTGCCTTGCCACTATGTATATGGAACAAGGTGGCAAACTTTTGGATAATATTTTTATAAAGAACATTGACCTTGAAAACCATGTTCTGCAATGTTCTGACCAAAAAAACAAAGAGGAACTGACCATCCGTTTCAGCAAACTCATCGCCGCTGACGGAGCCAGTTCCCCCACCCGTTATCTCTTGACCAAAACTGCGGCACGGGTCATACCTTCTTTAGAAACCTATGTGGATAATACTTATTCCGATAATTTCCTGATGAAGCTGTCAGAAGATTTACAGGGCTATGCCTGGTACATTCCTCAAGGTAAAACTGCCAACATGGGTTGCGGTTATTATGATAATCAGGGATTGATTACCAAAGAAATTTTGGAAGAACATTTATTCTCTTTTGCCAATTCCTTAGGCATTAAAATTCAAAACTACCGTGCCGCCACCATTCCCTGTGGCAATGACATTTATCTGCAAAAGGGTGATTGCTATTTTATCGGTGATGCGGCAGGCCTCATTGAACCCATTTCCTGTGGAGGACTTCATTCCGCAGTATATTCCGCCAAAATCTTAGCAGAATGTCTGATAGAAAATCAAAACTACTCCCAAACCATCCTGCCCTTCGTCATAGCCCAACTGAACAGCTATAAAACAAGAATTGAATACTTGAAAGCAATAAACAACGGGGAAATTTAGTTATAAGATAAAAACTTAAAGCTTAAAGTTATGGTAATATGTTCCAGTGATTAAATAGCCCCCGCCATTGCGGGGGCTGTCGCTTTTAGGAACGTGGTTGCGACTGGGGGTGCGGATTACGCAGAAAACTTTGTCACTGCTTGCCAACATTGTGCAAAGCAATGCTTTGCCCGGGTGCGGGACCTTGCCTACGGCAAGAACCCGTCCCCCTACAAATTTTCCCTGCTATAATCACAGGAACATCTTACCATCATTATTCATTACTCATTACTAATTATACTTAACCCCCGCCTTAAATTTTTTCAACACATAGAAATTCCGTAATTCCCACATGGAAATTACGGAATTTTCACTAAACAAACATGTATCACTTTTTATGAAACACAAACAAATATTCATGTGCCATAAGTAAAAAATTATATTTTGTTGAATTTGTTTTCCAAAATCCTGTTGCCTTGCAGTTATGTTGTTCTTTGATAATCAATTCTTTTAATGTAAATCCTACATCCTGAAATATTTTCATAACCTCAAAAGACATTGGTATCATGTGGCCTTTTTGCCTTGTATCGCCCATAAGAATTGCACAAAACTTGTCTTTTTTCAAAACACGATAACATTCCTTTGCTACCGGCTTCATCTCTTCTAAAAATTCAGTTACTTTCAGGTTAGATAAATCTTCAGGAACATCTTGCCCTTCGCTGTAACGAATAATGTTGGCATAAGGTGGGTGTGTACAAATTAAATCTATCTTTCCATCTTCTATAAACTTTAAGTTTCTTGCGTCACCTTTTTTGATAAATACTTTTCCATCTGCTCCTTCATGTTGAAAATCAATTTTTTCCCTACATCTTGCAAGTGCCTTATCATTCACATCAACACCAACAATATTTCTGTTTAATAATTTTGCCTCAACAAGTGTTGTACCACCACCTACAAATTGGTCTAAAATCCAATCGCCCTCTTTAGAATAACGCAAAATAATATTACGTGGGATATAAGGCGACCAATTACCACGCCATTTAGCATCGTGAGTAGCCCATTTCCCTCTGTCAGGAAAACTCCATACTGTATTAGTTTCAAATTCAAAATTATCCGGTTGCCAGTTAGTTATTTTCTTCATAACCAATCAATTCAATTTTTATCACAAACATTACTTGCCTTATCTCCTGCCACTAAACCCCGCCTTTGACACAACACTAAAAATATCCATATCCTGCTCGCTTAGTAACCCTCGAATGATACTACCAAACATATATGCGTCATTTCTATTAGTTTTTTCTTGTACCGCCAATAATTTCATCAGTATATGTAAAAAATCAATAGGATATTCGCCATAATTACTGAGTTCTTGAAATTGTACAATATCAAAATCCATTCCATCATTGTTGATTAAATTTTCAAATGAGGTATAATCATTGTTTCGAAGCGGCGAACAATTATTCCAATAGTCAACCATACTATTCAAATATTGTCTCGTTAACTCCCTGTTTCCCTGAAATTTCATTAAAATATCTACCACCCAATGAATATGTTTTGGAGTACGAATCCTTCCATTATTTTTTTTATATTTTACCAAAAAATCAAATTCTGAATGATTCCCTTGAAACACATACATAGCATAAACTGATGTTAGAAAGTTTGGAAACCCAATTTCGATAATAGCCTGCTGATTTCCTCGATTAATTAAATAATTACCGTCTCTAATTTCCATAATTTCCCTCCTTAAAAATTAGCAATTAAAAGTTCTTTAACCTTACCACGAGCAGTGCCCTTACTATTGATGTTTCTGTGTGCCTCTACCCGTTTTATATTTTGTTCGCAATACAAATCTTCAAAAAAATTATCCTCATCATCAACATTCTTAGGGTCAGAATTACTTACCAGCACCAATGCCTTTTTCCTGTTCAATTTTTGGACAAATGACGCTAATTGTCTGTGCTGTTCATCATTAAAAGCATCTTGTGTGTATGCTGTAAATCCTGCTGTTTTCGTTAATGGTCTGTATGGCGGGTCAATATAAACAAAAGTTCTGTCATCCACAAAATCAAGTACATTGCGATAATCCCCGCAATGTATTTTTACTTTTTGCAATTTTTCTGAAACTGCCAACAAATTATTTTCGTCACAAATTAAAGGATTTTTATATGCCCCCATCGGCACATTAAACAGTCCTTTACGATTGACACGGTACAACCCGTTAAAACATGTCTTGTTCAAAAATATCATTAAAGCCGCTTTTTCTACCTTATCACCTAAAATAAAATTGCCTACAAGTTCGTTAAACCTGTTCCGCTTTTTTTCGTAATAAATTTTCCTTTGAGCCATGTCTAAAGGCACATACTCATCCTGATATTGTTTCAACAACGTGATTAAATCTTTTACCCTCGCTTTAACCACAATATATGTGTCTATAAGTTCGGCATTGCTATCATTAATTAACACATCATTCAAATGATATTTATTCAAAACATCAAATAAAACAGCACCACCGCCAACCATCGGTTCAACATATTTGTTAATATGTTTGTCAAAAGGATAGTATTTCTCTATCTCATTTAGCAACTGACCTTTTCCACCGGCCCATTTCAAAAAAGGTTTTACAGGTTCTGTCAACGGTTGGTTATACCGCAAACTGCGACCGTCAACAGGTTTAGGATAATTTCTTGGAATTGCCCATGCCTGATTAAAACGGGAAGCGGGGACACGCCCTTCAGCACAAAGCACAGCCACCCGGCGTTGAGATACGCCCCATTCTATTGCCGCCTCACGACAAGTCATAAACTCTTCCGCCGCCAACTTATATTGCATACAATCACCTCAAATAATTTGTAGTTAAATTATATTCCATTCTGCGAATAATAGCAATACCATTTTTGTGATTTCATTCTTTACTTTCATTTCAAAGAAATTCTCTCATTCAAAACTGAAAAAATCGTGAAAATTGATTTTCAAAATGGCGACAGATTATATCAAAATGTCGCCATTTTGATTTTACAATTTTGCTGTTTTGAATGAAAAATTTTTTCCCGCTCCAATCGCAAAGAACTTCTTTCAAATTCTTTTCTCTTCACTCTTCACTCTTCACTCTCACCACTGAACTCACTCGTCAACAAAACGCATTTAAAAGCATGGAAAGTGATTTCTAAAATAACGTCATTCTATCTCAAAATAACGTCATTTTAGAAATTAGATTTTGCTGTTTCAAATGCTTTTTAACGCTGAGTGAAAAGCAAAATAAAAAAGTCCGCTGAATGCAAACTGATTTTCCCTCTGCCGCCTTTCCCAATTCTAATCACCGGAACATATTACCATAATTTATAACTTTTAACTTCTAACTACAAGCGAGCGACCCCACCACCAGCCACCGAAAAACTATCGCTGGTCCCCCGCCCCACGCCTGGGGCGGAAAAAGTTCGCTCTATGCTGACTTCCCTAATTCCTGATTCCTAATTCCTATATCCTGCTCTAATCACAGGAACATATTACCATCATTCTTAATTCTGCATTCCTAATTTTTAATTAAATTACGCATTACGCGTTGCGAATTACGCATTATCCTATCTCCTCTTCCAACCTAAACGCGATCCTCCCCGTCACTCCGCCCTTTGGCGTAATGTAAAAACAATCCGGGGTAATCTCTGCTTTTGCCACTTTTTGCAAAATACCACATTTCCCAGGAAATATGGTCAGTGTTCCGTCAAGAATTTTTAACAATGATGCCAAACCGGCTTTCACTTTTTCAACATCAAAAACACCTGTATCAATTATATAAAATCTAATAAATTTCTTAAAAATACCCCGCAGTTTTTCTGCCGCCTTTTCGTACCCCAATTCTGCAATCTGCTTATCTGCATTCAACAAAGTTTGCATGTGATATTCGTACCAACTGCCGGTCATATAAATCCCCATAGAATCCCGTTGGGCAACTTTCCCCTTTTCATCAGAAAGCAAAATGTCAATGCAGTCATGGGTTTTCGGAATAACCAATTCCGCCGTACTTGCCACCAACCCGGCAGTGCTGCCGCCGCAACCGCTGAGCAAAATCACAATGCGGTCAAAAGTTTTGTTTTCATCAATAATTTTTTGCAAAAGAGGACGGATGTCCTGCATATCACTGTGCAGACGGGCGGGCAGAAACCGAACCTCCACCGTGGAATTATACTTTTGCAAAAAATTGTTCATCTCCCCTTCCAAAGTAAGGCAAGATAAAATTAAAGTTCGCATTATGCCTCCTTTCATTTGTTAATGAATAATTAATAAAGAATAATGGGTCTTCATCAGTTTAAGTGGGTAAAAAACTAAAAACCATATTATTTTTACTATACCTTGTAGTGGCACAAAATGAGAACGTCCTGAGTACCCAAATTTATGGAATTTGCGAAAAAGATTGAAAAACACATGCC
>JAZLLX010000075.1:0-3176 GCA_045598345.1 Acidaminococcaceae bacterium
GTTAAAAAATAGACAATTCTGATGTACCTGAGGAGCTACGAAGGACACAAACACTCTGCGCAGACACTCACAAACACATTTTTTTCACATTTAATTTTCAAATTTCCAAAATGACAAAAGAGACTTTCAAATGGATGGTACAGATTGCCATCAGCGTGCTTACGGCGATATTGACATCGTTGGGGACGGCACAGGCGATGGGAGGACCCCTCTCTGCCTAAAGGCATCTCCCCCGAGGGGGAGAAATAGATACCGAAAGGTTCTGGGCAGAACCAAACATCTCAATTTTAACTTTTAATTTTTAACTTTTAATTTTTTTTGAGGTGGAAAATGAGTAAAATTTTAATTGCGGATGACAACAAGCAGATTGCGGATGTGCTGGCGAAGTTTGTTGCCAAAGAAGGCATGGAGCCGGTGGTGGCTTCGGACGGGGAAATGGCACTGCAACTTTTTGCCAAGCATGCCCCGGATATTGTGATGGTGCTTTTGGATGTGATGATGCCGAAGATGGACGGGTTTGAAGTTTGCAAAACCATCAGGCGTGATTCCATGGTACCCATCATTATGATTACAGCACGGGACGAGGACTATGACCGGATTATGGGATTGGACATGGGGGCGGACGATTATGTTGTGAAGCCCTTTTCCCCCACAGAAGTCATGGCCCGTATCAGGGCGGTGTTACGCCGCATCAAGAGCCCTGCCCAGCCGGGGGGACAAATTTTAACCATCAGCAATCTCTTTATTGACATTGACCGTTACGAAGTGCGGATCGGTACGGAAAGCGTGTCTTTGACGAAAAAAGAGGTGGAACTGCTTTACACCCTGGCGAACACCCATATTAAAATGTTCTCCCGGGATGATTTGCTGGACAAGGTGTGGGGAGCGGATTACGAAGGTACGGACAGGGTGGTGGACACCCACATTAAGCGGCTCCGTGCCAAGTTGAGCAGTTATAAACATCCCGAATGGGACATTAAAACCGTTTGGGGCAGGGGTTATAAATTTGAGGTGCTTTGAAATTGCATTTGAGTAAGATTGCCAAGCGTTTGAGTTTGTATTTTGGCGGACTTTTGGTGGTGTTTGCGGTGGTGATTGGCATCGCCTTCTACCAGTTGCTGAAAACTCAAACAGTGAATTTAAGAACGGAAGAAATGCGTGCCACGGCGGAGCGGATGGCGGAGGTTGTGAGCGACAATATTGATGTGCTGGAGTTCTATCACGGGCCTTCCATTGCCAGTTCCCGGCTTTCCCAATATTTGGATAATGTGGCGCAGGAACATGTTTGGGTTATGGATGAATCCACCAAGTTGACTGATAATTACCGCCGCCTGCCCAAGCATATTAAAGAGCAGGTGGACGGGTGTTTCCGTGGGCAAAAATTCACAGCCCAGGATTATTCTCCCCGTTACAAGGATACGGTACTGACCGTGGGCGCTCCAGTAAAAGACAGGGTGGGGCGGATCCGTGCGGTTGTGCTGCTCCATGCCCCGGTACAGGGGATTCAGCAGGCGGTATTTAACGGCCTGAAAATTCTCTTTTTCTCTTTAGCCATTGCCTTTATTTTAGGTCTGATTTTGAGTACCTATATGGCGGAACTTTTCACCAAACCCTTGGCTAAGATGGAAAATATTGCCAATGAGTTGGGTGAAGAAAATTATGCCGCCCGTTGCGAAATTAAGCAAAATGATGAGATTGGCTCTTTGGCAAATACCCTGGACACATTGGCGGAGCGGCTGGATGCGGCGAAGGAGCAGCGTACCCGTCTGGAAAAAATGCGGCGGCAATTTATCAGCAATATTACCCACGAACTGCGTACCCCTTTGACCGTGGTGCTGGCAAGTTTGGAGGCGTTGAAATTAGGGGTAATTACGGAAGAAAAAGAAGTGGCGGAATGCTATGACAGCATGTATAAAGAGGGCGTTTTTGCCAAGGAAATGATTACGGATTTGTTGGAACTTTCCAAATTGCAAAACACAGATTTTCCTTTGGACAAGCAAAAGATTAATTTTGTGGATGTGGCAAGGGATGCGGTGGTGTCCGGCGAAAAACTTGCAAGGGAAAAGAAAATTACTTTGACAACGGATTTTGATACGGAAGAACTGCTTATCACTGCAGACAGGAGACGGTTACATCAGATGCTGATGGTGTTCATCACCAATGCCATTAAGTTCAGCAAGGAAGAGAGCAATATAGAGATTATTTTGAAGGACAGAAATCTTACTGTTACCGACCACGGTTGCGGCATGAATAAGGAAATGGCGGAACATGCCTTTGAGATTTTTTATACTTCCCATGATGAGCGGAACAAGGAAGGCAGCGGTTTGGGGCTGGCGATTGCCCGCAGTATTGCGGACAGGCACGGTTTTATTTTAACCTTGACCAGTGCGGAGGACATTGGCACTACGGTGAGGGTAGTTGTTTAATGCGTAATGCGTAATTAAGGAATAAATGTCAAAGAACAAAGAACAAAGAGCAAATATGGTAAAATGTTCCTGGGATTATATTTTGAAAAGTCGGTATAGTGCGAACTTTTTCCGCCCCAGGCGTGGGGCGGGGAACCAGCGACAGTTTTTCGGTGGCTGGTGGTGGGGTCGCACACTACGAGTTAGAAGTTATAAATTTCGGTGTAAAGTTCCTGTGATTATAACATTAGTTAGCAAGAGGTTTTCGGTTTAGTTCTTCAGTCGGAGAGAGCGACCCACCCCGTCTTGCCCTTCTATGTTCCTATAGGCAATCCACCCCGCCCACGCCTGGGCGGGAAAAATCAGTACAACGCTTACATTATGTTTTTAATCACAGGAACATATCACCATAATTATTCATTATTCAGGGTCTTCATCAGTTTAAGTGGGTAAAAAACTAAAAACCATATTATTTTTACTATACCTTGTAGTGGCACAAAATGAGAACGTCCTGAGTACCCAAATTTATGGAATTTGCGAAAAAGATTGAAAAACACATGCCTGCAATATTGGCAACCGTCAGTCATCAAATATCCAATACAAGAATTGAAGCATAAACAACAAGGTTAAATTTATACGGATAATGGCATGCTTTTTCAAAAATATAAAAAACATATTTGTCATAATAATGTTGTCATGCGGAAACTATGATATAACGTTGTTTGGCAGATAATTTCAGATGTTTTTACCCACACATTCTGATGATGAGCC
>JAZLLX010000076.1:0-2387 GCA_045598345.1 Acidaminococcaceae bacterium
CCACATCTTTGTAATCGTGTATAATTTCGTCACATACCTTGCGGGCATCTTCAACTGTTTTGCAATGGAACATAGTCTGCAGTTCGTAACGGATGCCGGCCTGATATTTTTGGGGAACTTTGTCGGCAATGTTTTTTGCGAAATGGAACTGGCAACGCTGCCAGGGGACTTCCGGATAAACACAGGCAATGGCCTTGCGGATGCCTTCATGGGCGTCAGATACGAACATGAGAACATCACACAGCCCCTGTTTCTTCAGCATGTTAAGGAAATCCTTCCATGTTTCTTTGCTTTCGTTGTTATATACGTTGAAGTTGATGATTTCCCGTTCCCCGTACTCATTCGTACCGTATGCTATCATTAATGCCCTGCTGACAATCCTGTGGTTTTCCCGTACTTTGAAATAAGTGGCATCCAGTATTACAAACGGATATCTTTTGGTAAGTGGCCTCTGACGGAATTCCCGTACTGTGTCATCCAGTGTACGGCAGATTTCAGACACTGTTGATTTGGAGAAAGATTTGCCGCATATTTGTTCCACAATATCCGATACTTTCCTTGTAGATACACCCAGTACCACCATTTCCATCATGAATGTTGTATAATAAAAATGGACACGGTAAACAGTTATAAAATAAAAAAAAGGAAAGAGGTGTTCATTTTGAGGACAAAATCCTACACAAAAGATTTCAAAATGCAGGCAGTCAAACTTGTCCTGCAGGAAAACATCAAAGTAGCGGTTGTCGCCGAGAAATTCGGGGTTCATCCGGTGGTGCTTTACCGGTGGGTCAGCGACTACAAAGAATTTGGCGATGACGCATTTGTCGGCTCCGGACATCAGCACGCCGCAGATGCCGCATTACGGAAACTGCAGAAACAAAATGAAAGATTGCGGATGGAGAATGAAATACTAAAAAAAGCGGCGGCATACTTTGCGAAAAAGCACGGAAAAGATTAGAGTTTGCAAGGAAAGGACTTAAAGATTATGACACAAGCACAGTATGCCGGACATTGAAAGTGTCAAGAAGCGGATATTACCGTCAAAAAAAGCGAAAGGAAGTTACAGAAACAGAACCGGAAGAAAGCATAATTAACTGTTTCAAGAAACACCACGGAAACTACGGAAGAATACGGATACGCATGGAACTGCAAAAACAAAACATCTTTGCGAGCGAACATTATATAGCAAAAATACTGAAAAAGAACGGGCTGAAGGCGAAAAGCGGACGGAGCGGAAGGAAAAACAGGCCAAAACCGACCAAAGAGCAATATTATGAAGAAAACCTGGTAAAGGACAAATTTGCCGTGAATGTTGCCAACCAGTTATGGTGTTCGGACATTACGGAACTGAAATGCCTGCGTACCAGAATGTACCTGTGCGGAGTAATAGACGTAGCGACAAGAAGAATGGTAGGATGGGCAATCGGCAGGATGCAGGGGCAGACACTTGTACAAAATGCGTTCCTGATGGCTGTCGGAAGAAACCCCGATATTCCTAAAAATGCTGTGTTCCACAGTGACAGGGGCAGCCAGTTTACCGCAAAAAAGACAAAAGAACTGGTGGAAAAACACGGATTTCTGAAAAGCATGTCAAGACCGGGGAAACCGAACGACAATCAGCCGATAGAGAGTTTTTGGCATACATTGGAAACAGAACTGACGGACATATCGCAAATGAGTTTTGAAGATGCGTCCAGGGAGATAGTGAAATATATTGAACTTTATTACAATGCAGAACGATTGCATTCCGGGATAGGATACAACATCCCAAATGAATTTTTAACTGTTTTATGTGTCCACGAAAGTTGACAAGTTTCGTTGATAGTTGAGGGAGCAGAACGAGAAGCCCCCCCAGTCGCCTGCGGCGACAGCCCCCGCAAGAGCAGGGGCGATAGATAGTTTTTAGTTATTAGTTGGAGGAATTAAAATGGGCAGTGAATGGAAAAAGATAGTGCGTGGGTTTTCAACAATTCCCTATTTATTTGTCGGTTCAGGTTTAACACGACGTTATTTGAATTTGCCAAGTTGGGAAGGATTGTTAAAGCATTTTGTTGGGCGTTTGTCTGATGACCAATTTGCCTATCAAGGATATAACCATTGTGCCAATGGTGATTTGTCACAATTAGGAACTTTGGTGGAGGATGATTTTAATACCCGGTGGTTTAATGATATTACTTTTCGTACACAATCGCCTGAAATATTAAAAGCAGTTGGTAAGGGCGTATCACCTTTTAAAGCAGAAATTGCACACTATATTGGCGGATTTCAAACATACAATGATACCTATAAAAATGAAATTGCAACATTAGCGGAAATAACTGAAAATAATATTGCCGGTGTCATTACAACAAATTATGATTGTTTTTTTGAAAATGTCAGTAAAAAAT
>JAZLLX010000077.1:0-16562 GCA_045598345.1 Acidaminococcaceae bacterium
ATAGGTATCTCCTTGTACACCAAAAATTCCAACGGTTTCGCTACAAAATATGATCGATAAGTTTTTGGCTGGACCGCAATGCGTTCATCCAATGCAAAAAAATTTGACATAACACCACTTCTTACTAACCGTCGACAATAATATTATACAAAAAATATAACCAGTTTTCAACAAAAAAATGTTTGTAAGTCAAATTTCCATACTTCCATTTTAGTGCAATTTGGTATGTTTTTCGGTCAGCTGTTTTGCTGTACTATGGAATTTCACTTTGCAAGTAAGGTCGTTTTCAGGAAAAATATTCGTTCAAAATTATAAAATTAAAACGCTTACGATTTTTAAAGTCGTAAGCGTTTTAATTTCTTGTGGCTAAGTGTTCAACCATAGTCGCTATGTCATCAAAGGTGGTGCTGTCCAAGTTTTCTAAATGGTTTATCAATCTTCGTAGCCGTTCCGGTTTTTGTACTGATATATTAAAAAATTCCGCAGGAGATATATTCAGGTAGTCGCATATAAACAGGAAAGATGACATGCTTGGCATCATTATGCCGTTTTCAATGCGGTTTATATAACTGGGGTTTTGACCTATGGACAAACTCATATCTCTGGCAGAAACATTTTTTTGCAATCGCAAGTTTTTAAGCCGGTTTCTAAAGTCCTCTTCAAACATTTTGACCTCCTGTTAAGACATTTTACATCACATATTATAGTTAAATAAGCTTTATTTGAGCATAAAGTTCTTGCAATGGGCAGTAAAAAGTCCTATAATATAGCAAAAAGCATTTTGAAATGCTTAAATTTTGAAGGAGGAAAATTATGAAAAAGAATTCTTTGGTTAGCAAAAAGGTTTTGGTGACTTTGGTATTGGGGTCAATGTTTTGTATGTCTGGTGCTTTGGCAAAAGATGTTAATGTTGCCGCAGGCCAAACAATTAACGAAACGGTCTATGGAAATGATAATACCAGTATAAGTAGTAGTAATACCTTAAATGTCACGCTTGGTGCTAATAGTCAAGTGTTAAATGTAGTTGGGGGATTTGGTGCAAATGCAAGCAATAACAATGTTACTATTAGCGGTAGCGGAAAAGTTGATTCTCATTTTACATTAGGCGATGGAGGCGGTTGCGTTAATGGTGGTTTGGCTCAAACGGGTGATGCCAACTATAACACGGTAACATTTAATGGAACAGTAACATACTCATCGGATATTCTGGGAGGGGCAAGCGGTTCTGGAGGAAAAGCAAACGAAAATGTTGTAACAATTAACGGGGGAAGTTTTAAAGACAGAATTGTTGCTGGTTCATCTGAAATTCAAGCAAATAAAAACAGGATAAATATTACTGGTGGTGTATTTGATATTTGTAGTAACGGAGAAGAGTTAAACGATATTATAGCGGCTGATGAGCAGGTTGGCAGTAGTAACACAGCATCTTTTACTGAAAATTCTGTTGTAATTAGTGGAGGCAGTTTCTCAAATACGGGTGCTAAAGAGCAACGGATTATAGGTGCTTTTGCAACTAATGGAACATTGTCTAAAAATAGCGTAAATATTACTGGCGGGACTTTTAATGCACCGGCGACTGGTGGTATGTTAGAGATTTATGGAGCATATAGTATCAATGGTGTGGTAACAGAAAATAAAGTTGACATTAGAAATGCCGATATCAAATATGGGATGATTGCAGGGGCTTTTTCGTTAAAGGGTGAGGTTTGCAATAATATCGTTGATATTGTAACGGATCATACCGTAACGTTGGAACAATTGACTGATGGAGGTATTGCGGGTGGTGTTTCATCTGGGGGCTATGTACATCATAATGTTGTTAATATTAATGGAGCTAATATCACTATTGATGGTGCTATAGTTGGTGGTGCTGATAGTGCTTCGGTTGATGAGGTTGCAGCAGTTTTTACTGAAGGTACAGGAAATTCAAATATAGAGTATAATGAAGTTCACATTACAAATGCTGAGATTGCGGGTGACGATGAAATTTTAGGTGGGTCAGCATATAATGGAAATGCCAAAAATAATATTGTAGAAATAAACAATGCAGTGGTAAGTGGCGATATTTCGGAAGCTAACGATATATATGGTGCAGATAGTGAAAATGGTAACGTAAGTGCTAATAAAGTAGTTATTAACAACAGTAATGTTAAAGCAAATATTTATGGCGGTTGTTCAGAGAATGGTGATGCTTCAAAAAATGAAGTAAATATTAGCGGAAGTGGAACTATAGGCACTGATGAGATTGCGGATATTGTTGGCGGGGCTTCTGAAAATGGCAAGGCAACAGAAAATAAGGTTAATATCACAAGTACAGAAACCTTAACTATCAAAGCAGATATTAGTGGTGGAGCAACAGACGATGGCGGTGGAATCGCAGAGAAAAATATTGTAACTATAAGTGGCAGTAATATTGTTATCGCCGGAAAAGTTAAAGGTGCGGATACGGATACGGGTACAGGACTTACTAATACGGGATTTGCAAATAATAATGAAGTTCATCTAACTGGGGTTACTGTGCATAATAAAATTGTTGGTGGTGATTCAGGTGGGGATGAAGCGAATTATAACAAGGTTATAATTGATGGTGGAACATACGATGAAACGTCTGATCCCGGTGATGATGATAATGGCATTATTGGTGGTGAAACAAAGAAGAATGCAATAGGCAATAGTGTGGAAATAAAAAATGCAAATATTGCTATAGATGTATATGGTGGATTCAATGAAGAAGGGGCAACAGGCACGGTTAGTGGTAATAGTGTGGTAATTAAAAATACTTCTATTGCGGCAGATTATAATGTTTACGGTGGTTATGCCGGTAACGGCGCCAGTGTTTCTGCTAATACAGTAGAATTAGACAATGTTACTTTTGCAGGGAATAATAAGGTTTATGCAAGCGGTAAGAATGGTGTAACTGATATTTCCGCTACAGATGGCAAGATTACTGTTGGTGCAAATGGGCTTGTTGCAAATGGTGCGTTGGAACTTGGGGCAACTGATGTGGTGTTGAAAGGGAGTATTACGGGGGCTGGTACGGTAACAGTCAAAGCATTTACTTTGGATACGGACAAGAGCGTTTTCCTTAATTCTGATTTAAGTGTTAAGAGTAACAATATTGATATTGCGAATGTCAGCAAAGAATTGAAGTTGCAGTTTAATGGTACGGAATATACAGCAACCCAACATAAGGACATCAGGACGGGATTAACATCTTTGGGGGCAAGCACAGTGTTGTCCTTTATCAATGGTAATTTGAAACTTGAAGCGAATGAAGTGTTGGCGGTTGCCGGAACGCTTAGCGGAAATGATATGACTTTGAGCGGGGTACAGCCGACTGTTTATACCAAAGGCAGTGGGGACGAAGTTGAAAAAGTCGGTGCACAAAAAGATATGACGGTTGGTATTGTCGCAGACAGTTCAAAAGAGTTGCAAACGGTTGACAAAGTGACATTTGGCAGTTCAAGTAATGTAACTGCTAAAGATTTGCAGATTAAGAAGGTTGCTACAGAAGGACAAGATTTTGAAATTGCAGTTGAGGGGGGCAGCCAACTGAATTTGAGCGGCGGTGATAAAGGAATTGTTAAGAATGAAAATGATGAGGCAGTAAAAGTCAGTGTTTCTGTTGATAATGATTCTGCCGTTAGTATTGGGGATATTGAAGGCGGCACAACGGACAAGAAAGCGGAGATTGGCACATTGAAAGTTGGCGGCGAAGTCGGCATTTATAATATTGGAATGAATATTGATAAATTGATTATGGACGGTGGCACGGTTGTTTTTGACCCCGCTTATATTTATGTCAATGAACTTGATTTTGGCGCTATTGGTACGGTAAATGTTATTGCGGACGGCACGGTGGTAAACGTAGGAATGGACAAGGCAGAACTGAAAGCGGCTTTGGATGTGGCAGGGCTTGCGCCCAAGGCAACAGCAAATAATGGTTATACCGTACAGGACGACAAAGGCGTTCTGGCAATCAAAGATGCAGTTGATTTGAGCGACGGCGGTAAGCACATAATTGTTGACAAGGAAGGCACAACAACGGACAAAGTATTACAGTTGGGAGACGGGGCAGTGCTGGTGGCAAAGAAAGTTACAGGCGAAGAAACAACAGCGTCCATTAAAGTTGCCTCCAAAGATGTGGTTAAAATCAGTGACAAGGCACAGCTGGTAGTATCGGCGGAACAGTACCAAAAAGACGGCGAGTTTTTGAAATATGCGGTTGTGGGGGACGGTTCTGTATCTTTTGATGATTTGTGGACGGAGGACAATGTTTTTGCCGCTGACCCGACTTATAAACTCGTCTATAAAGACGGTTACCTGACGGCGGACTGGAATACGGTTACAGGCATTTATGGTGACAAAATTGCTGCCCCAAATATGTATGACCGTATTTTGCAAAAGGAAAGCGGCAGTGAAGCCAATAAATTCTTGAAAAACGTTATCAACGCCACTGCCGGTGCGGGCAGTACGGATGCAACAAAAGCAGCAGGTGCGGCGGCTTTGAATGCGGTAACATCTTTAGGCGAATTGGCAGCAGTAAATCATGGACTTTATACAGTAAGCAACCAAATGACAGATGCAGTGGCTGATCATTTGAGTATCATGGATAAGGAAGAAACAGGGCGAGATGTTTGGGCGGCATATATCCATAACAAGGAAGACACGGATGGAATGAAGTTGGGCGGTATTGAAGCGAAATATGATGCCAAATATAATGGTGTTGTAGTAGGTGCGGATTTGGTAAAAAGCGATAAGGGTACTGCCGGTGTGGCATTGACTTATGTTGATGGTGATGTAAGCGGAACAAGCGGTGGCGTTCACACAAAAAATGATGCCAAGTATTATGGCGCTTCTATTTATGGAAGGATTGACAACAGTAATATGGCATTGTTGGGTGATATAAGTTATATGCACAGCAAAGGTGATATTACTCAATATAACAGTGGTGTTGATATTACGGCTAAACCAAAGAGTGATGCGTTTAGCGTAGGCGTAAAGGCGGAATGGGCGGTTAAAATCGGCGAAAGTGCAAAACTGGTACCCTTTGCCGGTGTACGTTATATGCGTCTTGGTACAGGTGATTATGAAAATAATTTAGGAATGAAGTATGATGTTGATAATCAAAATTTATTTTTGGCACCGGTTGGAGTGGCTTATAGTGGCAATTTTGAGATGGGGAACAAGAATTGGCAGTTTAAGCCGATTGTAGAATTTGGGTACACATTCAATATGGGAGATAAGGATACAGACCAGAAAGTTTCTTATAATGGTTATGGTGATACTTTCGGTATGGATATTGTGGACAGCGGTTATTGGTTTGGCAGGGTTGGATTTGGCTTCAGCAATAAGAGAACAGAATGGCTATTAGGTTATCAGTATATGAAGTCCGAAAACACGAGAAATAATAAGTACATGGTACATTTCAGCTTTAAATTCTGATAAGTGATTAGATAGTTAAAAGGCGCTTGCGTTTAATACGTGAGCGTCTTTTGCTTTTATTTTGGATTTGACTTCAGCAAAAGCGTGAAGCGGGAAAATCACCCGATTTTCTCTTAAAAAAGGGAGAAAATCGGGTGATTTTCTATGTTGGGGCTTAGAGAATGAGTAATGAGTAATTAGTAATGAGTAATTGTGGTGGGATGTTCCAGGGATTAAATATAATGCGTAATGCGTAATTCGCAATGCGTAATTGTGGTAATATGTTCCAGTGATTATAAATAGGGATTAGGAGTTAGAGGTTAGGGATTAGGGAAGGTAAAGAGTTCCTGTGATTAGATTTTGGAAAGTCAGCATAATGCGTACTTAAGGCCCCTTGGTGAAGGGGCTGGCAGCGATAGGAACATAAGTGGCTGACTGGGGATTGGGAACTATGCACTATGCGAAAGTATCGTTTTAATCCGCACCCCCAGTCGCCTTTCTGAGTTCCTTTAAGCGACAGCCCCCGCAAGGGCGGGGGCTACTCATGTTCCTGTAATTTGTTATATAATCACAGGAATTTTTTTTCATTTCACAATTCACATTTCTAATTTCTGTCGTACTTTTCCCCACACCCTTTTATCTCTTGTTTCCACTGGACACAATTCAACTCCCCAGTGAGAGGGTTAGTCCGTATCAAGCGGAATTTTGTTATTTTAATCACAGGAACATATTACCATCATTCTGCATTCCAAATTCTTAATTCTTAATTAGTTTTCAATCCCCGGTCGCAACCACGTTCCTAAAAGCGACAGCCCCTTCACCAAGGGGCCTTAATTACTAATCCCTAATCCCTAATCCCTAATCCCTAACCACTAACCACTGAAACCTGATACCTAATTTTGACAAAGCAGTATATAATGTGTATAATATATTATCTATGCATGCGGTGAGATATGAGTTAATTAAAGAGTGCGGCAGGAGCGGTGCCCGGTTGGGGCGGTTGCATACTCCTCATGGCACATTTGATACACCTATGTTTATGCCCGTAGGCACTCAGGCAACGGTGAAAACAGTTTCCCCAGAGGAACTCTACGATATGGGGAGCCAAGTGATTTTGTCAAACACTTATCACTTGTTCCTGCGTCCCGGTGCGGATTTGGTGGCAAAGGCAGGCGGCCTGCACAAGTTTATGAACTACAAGCGGGGGATGCTGACGGACAGTGGGGGGTTTCAGGTTTTCAGTTTGGCGGAAATGCGGAAGATTACGGAAGAAGGGGTAAAATTCCGCAGTCATATAGACGGCAGTCCGCAGTTTCTTTCCCCAGAGATTGCTACACAGGTTCAAGAGAAATTAGGGGCGGATATCGCTATGGCTTTTGACGAGTGTATTCCTTATCCCAGCGACTTTGACTATGCCGAGAAATCTACCTTGCGGACAAGCCGTTGGGCAAAGCGTTGTCAAAAGGCACATACCCGTCCTGACCAGAGTTTGTTCGGTATTGTGCAGGGCAGTATGTATAAAGATTTACGCCGTATGAGTGCGGAACAACTGGTGGAAATGGATTTTGCGGGTTACGGCATCGGTGGTCTTAGTGTGGGCGAGGAAAAGCTCTTGATGTACGATATTTTAGGTCATACCACCCAGTTTCTGCCGAAGGATAAGGCACGCTACCTGATGGGGGTGGGGACTCCCGACTGTATTGTGGAAGGTGTTAATCTTGGTGTAGATATGTTTGACTGTGTATTCCCCACACGGGTGGCACGCAACGGTACCGCCATGACCCACACGGGGCGTTTGGTGGTACGAAATGCAGAATACGCAGAGGACTTTCTGCCAATTGAGGAAGGGTGCGGTTGTTATACTTGCCGTAATTTTACGAGGGCGTATATCCGGCACTTGTTCAAGGCGGAGGAAACCTTTGCTTTAAGGTTGTTGTCAATTCACAATTTATATTTTCTGTTGCACTTTGCAACGGAGATTAGGGAAGCGATTAAGAATGACACTTTCCCGGAGTTTAGGGAGAAGTTCTTGGCGGGATATGATAGGGTTAAGGGCTAAGGGGTAAGGGATTAAAGGGTGAAAAGGTGAAGAGGTGAAAAGGTGAAGGGAATGCGTAATGCGTAATTCGCAATGCGTAATTGTGGTAAAATGTTCCTGTGATTAGAATTGGGAAAGTTAGCAGAAAGCGGAAGTAACCCTCTCCCCGGGGAGAGGGGCAGGGGTGTGGGGAAAAGTACGATAGAAATTAGAAATGTGAATTGTGAAAGGTGAAATGAAGGTAAGATGTTCCAGTGATTGGAAAATCCCCAGTCAGTCGTTTGTGTTCCTTTGGCTGACAGCCCCTTTTCAAAGGGGCCAAGAGTTGGCAGTGTGCGGTCTTTCGTTGCACGTTGCGAATTGCTAATTGCGAGTTAATCACAGGAACATTTAACCATAGTTTTCAACTTTTAATTTATTTTGATTTTTGGAGGTTAAAATGAGTAATGAACAGATGAGTACTTTGATGCAGTTCAGCCCGATTTTGGTTATGGGCGTTGTATTCTATTTTATGGTGTGGCGGCCGCAACGCAAGGAGCAGGCGGCAAGACAGAAACTGCTGGCTTCCTTGAAGCCCGGTGACAAGGTCTATACCGTAGGCGGGCTGTACGGCACTGTGGACAGTTTGACGGAGAAAACTGTGGTGCTGGAAGTGGTAGAGGGTGTGAAAGTTACTTTTATGCGTAATGCAGTCAGCGGGGTTAGGGAAGAATGAAAGATTTTCATTGGGGCGAATTAGGCAAATTTTTGATTGTAACCCTTGCTATTGTGGGCGGTTTTTGCGTTTATATCAAACCATTGACCCATTCCATCAAGCAGGGTTTGGACTTGCAGGGCGGCAGCCATGTGGTTTTGCAGGCGGTGGAAACTGCGGATTCCAAAGTTGATGATGATGCGTTGAAACGTTCCGTTACCATTATTGAACGCCGTGTCAATGAACTGGGCTTGACGGAGCCGTTGATTCAGCGACAGGGCAAGGACAGAATTATTGTGGAACTGCCGGGCGTAAAAGACCCGGAAAAGGCAATCGCCATGTTGGGTAAGACCGCCATGTTGCAATTCATTGACTATGAGGGCAAGGTGGTTTTGACCGGTAATGATTTGAAGGATTCCCGGGGGCAGATTGGTCAGAACAACAGGGCCTGTGTCTCTTTGGAGTTTAATGACGAGGGAGCCAAGAAGTTCGCCGAGGTTACGGCCCGCAGCATTGGCAGGCCCATTGCCATTGCTTTGGACGGCAAGGTGCTGACGGCCCCGAATGTGAATGAGGCCATTACCGGTGGCAGGGCTCAAATTACGGGTAACTACACCATGGAAGAGGCGGAACATTTGGCAATTCTGTTGCGGAGCGGTTCTTTGCCTGTGAAACTGGAGATTATGGAAAACCGTACCGTAGGGCCTACCTTGGGTCAGGACAGTAAGGAAAAATCCATCCGTGCCTTTATTATCGGTTGTGGCGCGGTCTTTGTATTTATGTTGATTTTCTACCGTTTGAGCGGTATTGTGGCGGACATTGCCTTGCTGCTTTATACTATGATGTTGCTCATGGCAATGCGTTATTTGAACGCCACTTTGACCCTGCCGGGTATTGCTGGCATTATCCTCAGTATCGGTATGGCGGTGGATGCCAATGTGCTGATTTTTGAACGCTTTAAGGAAGAGGTAAAGAAGGGCAAGACCTTGCGTAGTTCTATGGCTTCTGGTTTTGACAGGGCTTTAATCACCATTATGGACAGTAATATTACCACTCTCATGGCGGCGGCAATTTTGTTCTATTTGGGCACCGGACCTGTAAAGGGTTTTGCGGTAACCCTGGCTTTGGGTGTGCTGCTCAGTATGATTAGTGCGGTTATCGTGACAAAGTATATGTTGAGATTTTTGATTTTCAGTAATATAACAAAGAACCCGTGGATTTTCGGTGTTGCGGCGCCGAAGCAGGAGGAGGTGGCTAAAAATGAATGATTTCCTCCAAAAGTTTAGGATTTCCTTTGTACGGAATTACAAAATTTTCTTTGGCATTACCATAACTTTCCTGTGTATCGGTATCGGTTCCATGTTGTTCCGCGGTTTCAATTTAGGTATTGATTTCACCGGCGGTACAATTATGGATTTGTATTTCCAGCGTCCTTTGGAGGTAGCGGAACTGCGTGAGGTCATGAGCGAGCAGGGATTGGGCAATTCCATTATCCAACTTGCCAACAGCGAGGGAAATGTGAGTAAGGATGTTTTAATCCGTACGGGCATTATTTCTGAAGCCAAACGCCGTGATGTGGTGGCGGCACTGGAAAAGAAATTTGGCGAATATGAAATTCAACGTATGGAGCAGGTGGATGCCACTGTGGGCGGAGAACTTATCCAACAGGCCATTATAGCGGTGGTGCTGAGTTGGGTGCTGATGATTGCCTATATTTCTGCCCGCTTTGAATTCCGCTTTGCCATTGCTGCCATTCTTGCTTTGGTGATAGACGTGACCGTAACATTGAGTTATTTCAGTTTGCTGCAAGTGGAGTTGGACAGTTCCTTTGTGGCGGCACTGCTCACCGTAGTCGGTTATTCCATCAATAGTACCATCGTTGTATTTGACCGTATCCGTGAAAATTTGAAGTTGCGGCGGCGTACGGAAACCCTGACGGATATGATTGACAACAGTATCTGGCAGACCATGACACGCACTTTCTATACCTCATTGACATCATTGTTCAGCGTTGTGGCAATTTTCCTGTGGGGCGGTGAAACTATCCGTAATTTCAGTTTTGCAATGTTAATCGGTTTCAGCAGCGGTATTTATACATCTTCCTTCTTGGCGGCACCCATGTGGCTGTTCTTGAGGGGCAAAAAGGCAGGTGATTGATAATGAACATGGACGAAACCATGACCTTCCGGCGGGACAGGGAAGAAGAGCCGGTTGCCAAGACCATTCAGGAGGTCTATGCGGCATTGGAAGAAAAGGGGTATAACCCGATTGACCAGTTGACAGGTTATCTGCTCAGCGGTGATCCCACTTATATCACCAGTTTCAAAGAAGCGAGGACAAAACTTCGCCGTCATGAGCGTTATGAACTGATTGAGGAAATGGTGAAGAGTTATCTCAATCATTTGAGTTAAGATGCGTTATTTGGGTTTGGATGTTGGTACCCGTACCATCGGCATTGCGGTCAGTGATGCGTTGGGGATGATTGCCAACGGGGTGGAAACAATACACCGCACTTCTTTGGAGCGGGATTTTGCCCGTTTAGGTGAACTGATTAAGGAATACGAGGCGGGTGTTCTGGTGGTTGGTTATCCCAAGAATATGAACGGTTCCATTGGGGAACGGGCTCAAAATTGTGCGGCTTTGGCAGAGCAGATTAAAGCGAAGTTTCCCGGTGTGGAAGTGGTGCTTTGGGATGAACGGCTGACAACGGTGGCCGCCCACAGGGTGCTGATTGAAGCGGATATGAGCCGCAACAAAAGGAAAAAAGTGGTGGACACGGTGGCGGCAGCGATTATTTTGCAGAACTATTTGGATAGTAAGCAGAGAAGGTAAATGTCAAAGAACAAAGAGCAAAGAACAAATATGGTAGGATGTTCCTGTGATTATATTTTGGGTTTCGGGTGTGCGGGGTTTTGCGAACTTTGCCCTCTTGGTGAAGAGGGTGGATTGCCTAAAGGAACATAGAAGGGCAAGACGGGTGATTGCACAGTCCGCATTGCAGACAAGTTATCAATCCCCAGTCGCCCACCGAATAAACCTAACGGCGACAGCCCCTTCACCAAGGGGCCTTAAGTTTTGCATTAGGAGAACAAGTTTTCTGCGTAATCTGCACCCCCAGTCAGCTTTCTATGTTCCTATAGCTGACAGCCCCCGCAAGGGCAGGGGCTGCCCATGTTCCTGTAATTAGTTAGGATGAAGGAAAAAGGAATTAGGATTTAGGGTCTCCGTATTATGCGGACTCTTGCCCCCTTTGTAAAGGGGGAAGCCGAAGGCGGGGGATTTTGTTCTAATCAAAGGAACATAACACCATAGTTTTAAGATTTAAGTTTTTAACTTTTAATTTACAAAGTGAGGTTTGAGTATGAAGGACGCAGAGAAAGATATTGCGGCAATGCAGGCCGCAGATGAAGAAGAATTTGACGAGGTGGTTGTCTTCACGGATGATGAAGGGCATGAGCATGCTTTTTATGAGGAACAGCAGTTCATGGTGGGCAAGAAAACTTTTGCCATTTTAGTCGGACTGCCTGAAGATACTTGTACTTGTGGCGAGGATGACTGCCATTGCCATGAGCATGAAGAAGACGAGGAAGAAGCCATTATTGCCAAGGTGGAGTTTGACGAAGCGGGACTGCCGGTTTATGTTGAGCCCACGGATGAAGAGTTCAAGCAGGCACGGGCTGCCTATGATGCTTTGGAAGAAGAATGAAATTTAATTTTGAATGGGTGAAGAAAAATCCCTATACCGCAGGAGCACTGGGACTGATAGCAGTGTTCCTTTTCTTGATGTTAATTTTCCATTTGCTGGGAAGCAACAGGGGCTTTGCCCGTCCCGGCAAGTACCCGGTCCGCATTACTCAAGGTATGAGTACATGGGATATTTCCACGATGCTGAACAAAAAAGGTTTGGTGAGAAATCCCGCAGCATTTCGTGTGGTGGCACGGATGAAGGGCATGGCACACAAATTGCAGGCGGGACTCTATTTGGTTGAGGGCGGTCTGAACAATGTGGCAATTATGGATGTGCTCTGTGCCGGCAAGGTGCAAATGGAAAGTATTACCGTGCCGGAGGGCTACACCGTGAAAGAGGTGGCGGCGCTTATTGATACCAAAGGATTGGGCAGCGGCAAGAAATTCAAAGAACTGGCAAAGGACTATGCACCTTACGAATATATGAAAACCCGCCAGACCGCAACGATGTATAAGGCGGAGGGCTTTCTGTTTCCTGCCAAATATGATTTTCCCGCATCCTTTGCCGAGCAGGATATTCTGGCTTTGATGGTGCGTACTTTCCATGAAGAAATGGAAAAGGCGGGGATTTTGGCAGAGGTCAAAAGGCGTGACTTGCATCTCCGCAATGTAATCAACTTGGCGGCTATGGTGGAGAAGGAAGCGGTGTTTGAAGAGGAACAGTCCCTGATTGCAGGGGTTTTCCAAAAACGTTTGGACATTGATATGCCCATTCAGTCGGACACCACTATTCAATATATTTTAGGCGAACAGCGAGAGATTATCACTTGGAAGGATACGGAAATTCAGCATCCTTTCAACACTTATCAAAATTACGGTTTGCCGCCGGGTCCAATCGCCAGCCCCGGTTTGAGCGCTATTAGGGCGGCATTGAATCCCAAGCAAACTGATTATTTGTATTTTGTGGCGGAGCGGGACGGACATCACCGTTTCAGCACCAATTACGCAGACCACTTGAAAGCCATAAGGGATATTGAGAACGGAAAATAAAATGAGAAAAATGGTGAAGCCGGAACTTTTGGCGCCGGCAGGGAATTTGGAAAAAGGAAAAATTGCACTGCTCTACGGGGCAGATGCTGTTTATATGGGGGGCAAGCAGTTCGGGCTGCGTGCCTTTGCGGATAATTTTGACGATGCAGAGATGCAGGAAATGGTGAATTTCGCCCATGAACAGGGAAAAAAGGTTTATGTGACGGTGAATATTTTTGCCCATAACGGGGACTTAAAGGACTTGCCGGACTATTTGCGAAAACTGGAAAAACTGGGAGTGGATGCCCTTTTGGTCAGTGATTTGGGCGTGTGGAGTGTTTGTCGGGAAGTAGTTCCCAATATGCACCTTCACGTAAGTACACAAGCCAACACCACTAATTTTGCCTCTGTACGGATGTGGGAAAAATTGGGCGCCCAAAGGGTGGTTTTGGCACGGGAACTAAGTTTGCAGGAAATAGACGAAGTGGCTCAAAAAACAGAGGTGGAACTGGAATGTTTTGTTCACGGCGCCATGTGTATTTCCTATTCCGGCAGATGTCTGTTGAGTGCTTACCTCACAGGCAGGGACGGGAACAGGGGGGCTTGTACTCAGGCCTGCCGCTGGAAATATGGGTTGGTGGAAGAAAAACGGCCGGGACAATTCTTTGAAATGCAGGAAAATGACAGGGGAACTTTCATTATGAATTCCAAGGACTTGTGCCTGTTGGAATATTTGCCCAACCTGATGAAGAGCGGTGTTTGTTCCTTCAAAATTGAAGGACGGATGCGTTCCGCACACTATGTGGCAACGGTGGTCAGCGTGTACCGTCAGGCCATTGATGCCTGTTGCAAAGATCTGGAGCATTATAAGGTTACAAAAGAGTGGCTGAAGGAACTGGAAAAAGTTTCCCACCGGCCTTACAGCACGGGGTTTGCGGTGGCAAAGCCGGACAGCAACAGTCAGGTTTATGCCAAGAGCAGTTATGAGCAGACCCATGATTTTGTGGCTTGGGTATTGAAGTATGACAATGTGAAAAAACGTCTATATTTGGAAGAAAGAAACAATTTGAAACAGGGTGAAGAGTTGGAAATACTTATGCCAAACGGCAAGGTTGTGCCTTTGGTGTTGCAAGATATGCTGGATGAGGAAGGCAATCCGATTACGGTGGCACCTCACGCCCAACAGCATTTCAGTTGTGCCTGTGAGATGGAAGTGTTGCCAAACTCTATGGTTCGCAGGGAAATTAAATAATTCTTGAAAAAAAAGATTTTTTTTGGTAAAATATTCAGGTGTGATTTTTGAGCGAGAGGTTACCGAAAATGCGACTTACGAAAGTTTATGACAGAATGAAAGAGGAAAACCTTGATGCTCTTTTTGTCAAGAACAGGAACAATATCCGGTATATTACAGGGTTCACGGGTGATGAGGGAATTTTCTATCTTGATAAAAAACAGGGAATTTTGGTGACGGACGGACGGTTCACGGAACAGGCAAATCAGGAAATCAAGCCGCTTAAAGTGCTGGAATACAAGGGCAGCATTTGGGAGGAATTGGCGAAATTAGCCAAGGATGCCAAGCGGGTGGGCTTTGACGGCAACCGCTTCAATTTTGAAGAATATTCCAAACTTTGCAAACTGATGCCGGACAAGGAACTGGTAAGCGTGGATTTGGATGAAATCCGTATCATCAAGGAAAAGGCGGAACTGGAAAATCTTGCCACAGCGACAAAAATTGCGGATGAGGCCTTTACCAAACTTTTGCCACAAATCCAAAAGGGCATGACGGAAAAAGAACTGGCGGCCCGGCTGGAATACTATATGAAAAATTTGGGCAGTGACAAAACATCCTTTGACACCATTGTGGCATCGGGTCCAAGAAGTGCCTTGCCCCATGCCCAGCCAACGGACAGGATGTTGGAAGTTGGGGACTTTGTGACCTTTGACTTTGGTGCCATGTACAAAGGTTATCATAGCGATATGACCCGAACGGTGCTGATTGGCATGGCAAGGGAATGGCACAAAGAGATTTATGGTATTGTGGAAGAAGCCCAACGTCATGGAGTGGCTGCAGCCAAAGTGGGTATGACGGGGCAGGAACTGGATGCTTTGGTCCGCAGGGAAATAGCGGACAAGGGATATGGCGAGTTCTTTATTCACGGCACGGGGCACGGCGTGGGACTGGAAATTCACGAATTGCCCAATATTAACAGATTAGGTACTAAACCCTTAAAAACCAACATGGTTTTCAGCGTTGAACCGGGAATATATATACCCGGACAGGGCGGGGTTCGTATAGAAGATACGGTGGTTCTGACGGAAGAAGGGGTACATCCCCTGAACAGCATCGGACGCCAACTTATCGAAATCATTTAACTAAATTTTAGGAGGAAAAAATATGCTTTCTGCAAATGAATTTCGTACCAACATGACAATTACCTACGAAGGGGATGCTTGGCAAATTATTGAATTCCAGCATGTAAAACCCGGCAAGGGAGCCGCCTTTGTCCGTACCAAAATGCGTAACCTTTGCACAGGTTCTGTTGTTGAAAAGAGTTTCAACCCCAACGAGCGTTTTGAAAACGCCATGATTGACCGCAGGGAAATGAATTATCTTTATGAAACTGACGGCCAGTTCACTTTTATGGATAACGAAACTTTTGAACAAATGGAATTGTCCAAAGACCAACTGGGTGACAATTTGAATTACCTGTTGGAAAATATGACCGTAAAAATCATTATGTATGATGGCAAGGTATTGGGCGTGGAATTGCCTAACACTGTAGAGTTGAAGGTTGTTGAAACAGACCCCGGCATCCGTGGTGATACGGCAACCGGCGGTTCAAAACCTGCCAAACTGGAAACCGGTTATGTGGTTCGTGTACCTCTGTTTATCAATGAGGGTGATGTACTCCGCATTGATACCCGCAGCGGGGACTACATTGAAAGAGCATAGTTTAGGGTTCAGGTAATAGGTCATAGGGATTAGAAAAGAGTTTATAATCATATTGACAAATTAGAATGTATGTTCTATAATAATCTTGCTTGTAAAAGATAGAGATACAAGTTGAATGGTATTCACAAAGCGAAAACCCACGGACTGCTACTCCGTGGGTTTTCTAATGCTTTAACGCAAGCACTTAACGAGGTTGGTTGCTACTTGATATATCTGTCCAACCATTTACAAATACAATAACTGATTATATTTGTCACGACAGATATAAAGATAGAGATATGATTGATGGTGTTCACCCCCTTCCGTTGCCGGTTTAGGGATAGCAACGTATTTATTTTAGCAAAAAAGTTCTTTGTTTGCAATGAAAAAGGTTAAAGGTATTGCACAATTCACAATGAGTAATTATGGTAAAATGTTTCGGTGATTAAAATTAGGATAAAGGAATTAGGAATCAGGAATTAGGGGAAGTCAGGAGTTTTGTGAACCCTCGTCCGCCACTAAAGGGGCGGGGGACCGCCAATGGGAGCGTGTTGACGGTGGTGGGGTGAGCAATTACGCTGTCGCTAATGAAAAGATAAAAACTTAAAGCTTAAAGTTGTAGTAGAATGTTCCGGTGATTATATCAGGATAAAGGAATTAGGATGCAGGATTCAGGGGATTAAATTACCCCTTCCTTTTGGGAGGGGAGGGCCGATACTGGAACGTGGACCGGCGGGGTGAGCGATTAGGCAGTGACA
>JAZLLX010000078.1:0-1629 GCA_045598345.1 Acidaminococcaceae bacterium
TCCCGACTGCAAACTCAATCAGCAATTCCCGGATGTGGAAATTGAGAAAGTTCGCACTTTGACACAGGCATTGGAAAAAGTGTTTGGGTAATTGTCCGTTCATTGACAGGTCATTTGTAAAAGCATATAATGAAAAAAAAAACATTGGAAATGTTGCAGGAGGTGGGAAGATGAAAAGAGCATATAATTTTAATGCAGGTCCTTCAGCTATGCCGTTGGAAGTTTTGCAGGAGGCGCAAAAAGAATTTTTGGATTATGCCGGTACAGGCATGAGCATTATTGAAATGAGCCATCGCAGCAAGGAATATGATGCCTTGCATCAGGAAACAAAAGCAGTGCTCAAAGAATTGATGAATATTCCAGAAGATTATGAGGTGCTGTTTATTCAGGGCGGAGGGTCAACTCAGTTTTTAATGACAGCCGCTAATTTTGCTAAGGGCAAGCCGGTTGCTTATGTCAATACCGGGGTGTGGTCCAAGAAGGCCTTTGCGGAGGCGAAACGCTATGGGGATGCTTATGAGGCGGCCAGCAGTGCGGACAAAAATCATAGTTATATTCCGCAACAGTTTGAGATTAAGCCGGACACCGCCTATGTACATATCACTGCCAACAACACCATTTACGGAACGGAATATCCCGATTTTCCTGACTTCGTCGTGCCGATAATTTGTGATATGAGTTCTGACATTCTTTCCCGTCCGGTGGATGTGAGCAAGTTTGCTTTAATCTATGCCGGGGCACAGAAAAATCTTGGCCCTGCCGGTGTGGTAATAGTGATTGTAAAAAAGGATTTCTTGCAGAATGCTAATCAAGATTTACCAACAATGTTGAAATACAGCACCTTTGCAGACAATGATTCGTTATATAACACGCCGCCTGTGTTTGCAATTTATATGGTGAACAAAACTTTGCACTGGATTAAAAAGCAGGGCGGGGTTGAGAAATTGCAGGAGATAAATCAAAAGAAGGCAAAACTGCTTTATGATGTGATTGACAATTCCAACGGATTTTATATCGGTCATGCGGAGAAACCCTATCGTTCTTTGATGAATGTGACTTTCAATTTGGCGGATAAGGAATTGGAAAAAGAGTTTGTGGCGACAGGCAAGGCCAAAGGGTTTGTAGGTATCGGCGGTCATCGTCTGGTGGGCGGCTGCCGCGCGTCAACCTATAATGCAGTATCGGTTGAGGCATGCGAAGCGTTGGCAAAGTTTATGGTGGAGTTTCAGAAGAATAATTAGTAATGAGTAATTATGCTGGGATGTTCCAGAAATTGAATTAAAAATGTGAATTGTGAAATGTGAAATGAAGGTAGGATGTTCTGGTGATTATATATTGGGTTTCAGGTGTGCGGTGTTCTGCGAACTCTCGTCCGCACCTAAAGGGGCGGGGGACCGAAAAGCGTCGATAGACGCTTTTTGGTGGTGGGGTGAGCAATTACGCTGTCGCTAATGAAGAGATAAAAACTTAAAGCTTAAAGTTTATGAATGCTTCGCATAAACAAAAACACCCGTCTGCCCCTATGTTCCTGTGGGCAGCCACCCTCTTCAAGAAGAGGGAAAAAAGTTCGCAATGTGCGGACTTTTTTATTTTAATCATAGGAACATTTTACCATAGTTTTAAGATTTA
>JAZLLX010000079.1:0-9635 GCA_045598345.1 Acidaminococcaceae bacterium
TTCGGTTTTAAGAAGCTCGTTAAGAACACGCTGGACTTCCTGACGTAAAATATCTGTCAAAGATACACCATACTTGACAAAACTGAGAAAACTTGTGATATAATTATCCATAAGAGAACCTTCCTTTCTTTATTGGTTTTATGTTCTGACTAAATCATAAAGGAGTTTGGTTCTCTTTTCAATTACTTTTTTGAGAGTTTACACATAATATTGTACACGACCCTATGAAACTTTGCAGAAAATAAAAAACAGGGAAATACCTGCATTCCCCTCGGGAAATTCAGGTATTTCCCGACCTGCGACACAGGAATGAAAAATTTAAACACCGATTATAATAACAGGAACATGAGTAGCCCCCGCCCTTGCGGGGGCTGTCGCCGAAAAGTTTTTTCGGTGGGCGGCTGGGGGTGCGGATTACGCAGAAAACATTATAAAATATCCCTCCCAGCTCACTTCATAAATCCTTCAATCTCACCTTCCCACAGCAAATCATAAACGCTGGTCAGACCGAAGCCAAGTATTTCTGCCACATCCCCAACTCTTAACACCTCACCGTAATTTTCAAGCATTTGCTGTTATTCCTCCTTATCTTGTGTTATTTATTGATATGTTATACTTGTTCTACATTAAACCACATTGTTTATTGTTGCCAAAATTCATCCATTTTCAAATATTCCATGATTAAAAAAAACAACAGATAACAGCAAACAACAAACATATAACAGCATATAACACAAACTGACAAGCACTGTAAAGTATTGAAAAACAGACGTTTTCTCTTGTTATATCGTGTTATCTGCTGATGGGCAAAAAGAAAAGCAGGCATTTAAACCTGCTTAAATATCTTTAATCTGTAAAAAACCCGCACACCCGAAACCCAAATTATAATCACTGGAACATTTTTCCATAATTACACATTGCGAATTACGAATTACGCATTATATCTTTCCCCTAATTCCTGAATCCTAATTCCTTTATCCTAATATAATCACATCACCAACGCAACGCCACATTCCTCGGACAACTTCTGCAACTGTTCCAAGGAAAGTTTTGTGAATTTTTGAATCATGCTGATTGGGGTTTTCTCTTTTATCATTTCCATAGCCACTGCCACAAACCCTTCTTCACGCCCTTCTGCCCGGCCTTCTCTTATGCCTTCAACCCGACCTTCTGCTCGGCCTTCTGCACGACCTTTTCTTATACCTTCATTTTCATATCTCTTAAACAAATTACCCATAGTCGTCTTTCCTCCTTCTTTTTCTTCTTCATCATGAAACATTTCAAATATGTTCGTGTCTTTTGATACTGCCTGTAAAAGTTTCAGTATTTCGTCCACATGTTTCAGTTCCCGTGAACTGAACTCCACTTTCCTGCCTGTCCGTTGTGCCACAAAGAATTTTGCCACATCTTTGAAATCACTGCGGAATTTTTCTATCGTTTCATCATCCAAATATGCCACTTCCACCACATTGATTTTGTAGTCGTTGACATATTTTTCCAATCCTTCCGGCACTTTCAGCCGTTCCAACAGTGTTGTGTATTTGTTCCAGCGTTGGCTGCCGAAATACAATACAAGTGTTATTACAGGGTAGCGGTGGCGTTTGTTTTTGCCTTCCGTCAGTTGTCCCCTATAGACCGCCCCGTCATAGCCGATAACCCTGAGTACCATATCCTTGTCAATTTTGGTCTGGTTTTCCAAACCGCACAGTGCCAGACGGATGTTGCCCTTTTTCCAGAATTTTGCCACATCCCTTTCCTGTTCGTGCATTTTGTCGTCAAACTTGTATTGTGACACAGTGGTTGCATCATATAATGAACGAGGATGTACCACCCTTTTGCCGTCAAAAAGCAGCACATTCATAATATCCGCAAACACGTCATTATACGCTTCTAAAGTTTTTTCCGTTACGTCCTTATCAGCCATAAAACACTCCCAAAAATCCATACTTATTTTACAACAAATTTTAGTTCATTGCAAGGGGATTTCCTAAAACAAAGTAAGATAAAAAAATTAAGCAATAATAAAATTGTACACCATAGTGATTAACTCTTTGTTTCTTAAAAAACATAGGCAATTTTTTTCAAAATAAAAAGTTGCACGAAAGTTGCACGATTTGATTATAAAATTACAACAAAAGAAAACTTAAAAACCGCACAAACACTATGTTTGCACGGTTTTAACAATCTTATAGTACCCAAGCTTAGAAGGCCGTTGCTCTGTCCAACTGAGCTACTGAACCGTAAAAATTTCCTGCTTACGCAGGAAATAATTTAACTGTTTTGTACTACTTCGTAAACTATATTCCCCATTACGGGCTGGCCGTTTCTGGACGCTTCCACAAAATTGGCTACCATCTGACGGTAATCCAACCGGCATTCTTTGCTGGTGATTACATCAACATCGGTCTTGAAATAAACATTATCGTAAAGATATGCTTTCTTTTCCTTGTTGGCAATAATGCTTTTGTCACAACGCAGTGTAATGTCTTTGAAATTCAGTTCCACATTCCCTGTGGCAACAATTTTCTGACTGACAAATTTTGCCACCGCTTTATCCGCACGGATAACTACAAAGCCGTGCCGGTTAGGGAATTTTGCTTCCACATTCCCTGACAGGGTATAACTTAGATTAAAAGGATTGAATGAGCGATGGTCGCTTTTGACCGCAAACTTACCCTGTTTTTCCGCTTCCAGCTGGCCTGCAGGTGCTGCAACCGCAAGGGAAGTAAATAGGGGTAATATGAGCAATGCCGATACCAAGAGTTTTTTAATCATCGTTCTGTTCCTTACAAATAAATGGAGCGGGCGATGGGAATCGAACCCACAACATCAGCTTGGAAGGCTGGAGTTTTACCACTAAACTACGCCCGCTTAATCATTTGGTCGGAGCGACAGGATTTGAACCTGCGACCCCCTGCTCCCAAGGCAGGTGCTCTACCAAACTGAGCTACACCCCGAAATTAAAACCATGGGCATGTAACCCATGGTCTTAATTATAGTACATATACTTTTATTTTTCAATACCTTTCAGAAATTTTTATTTCTTTTCTTCTTTGAAATGGTCAAAATATAATTTTGTTTCAGCAACTACCACACCGCTGAGGCACAGGAGCGCCACAAGGTTCGGGAAGGCCATGAGCCCGTTAAAGATATCCGCCAGGCACCAGATTTCTTCCAGTTGCAAAAAGGGTGTCAGTGCAACCAAAATTACAAAGAGTATTCTGTAGGGCTTAATTACTTTTGTGCCGAAGAGATATACACAGCACCGTTCAGAGTAATAGTTCCAGCCCAAAATGGTGGTGAAGGCAAAGAGTGCCAGGGACGCTGTTAAGAGATAAGTTCCTAATGTGGGGAAAGCGGAAGAGAATGCCACATTGGTCAATGCGGCGCCCTTCCATGGACCTGTCCAGCAGCCGGTAACGATCAAACTTAAACCGGTGAGGGTACAGATAATGATGGTATCAATAAAGGTGCCGGTCATAGAAACCAAACCTTGTTCGGCAGACCATTTGGTTTTGGCAGCCGCCGCCACGATGGGGGCAGAACCTAAGCCGGACTCGTTACTGAAGATACCACGGGCAACGCCGCTACGCATTGCCAGCATTACGCTGGAGCCGAGGAATCCGCCCATTGCGGCTGTACCTGTGAAGGCGTCATGCAATACTAAGGAAATTGCTGCGGGAACCTGGTCCGCATAGATGCAGAGCAAAGCCACTGTTACTACAAAATATAATACTGCCATTGTTGGTACGATGGCGCTGGCAGCATTGGAAATGGACTGCAGTCCGCCGATAGTTACTATTGCAACGAGAACAGCAATAATGAAGTCCGTAATCATTGGTTTAATGCCTACGGAAATGCTGACAATATCCGCAATGGAATTGACCTGGGTGAAGGTGCCAATGCCTAAAAGGCCTGCCAAACAGCCGAATGTGGCAAACAGTACCGCCAGCCATTTGTACTTGGGTCCCAACCCTTGCTCAATATAGTGCATGGGGCCGCCGAGGATATTGCCGTTGGCATCCGTTGAGCGGTATTTCACGGCAAGCAAACACTCTGAATATTTTGTTGCCATACCGAAGAAAGCGGCCAACCACATCCAGAACAGGGCGCCGGGGCCGCCGGTCTTGATGGCTGTGGCAACACCCACAATATTGCCAGTGCCTACGGTTGCCGCCAAAGCGGTACACAATGCCTTGAAGGGGTCAACATCGCCCTCACCTTTATTTTCGGACTTGAAAATAAGTTTTAATGCCATTGGCAGTTTGAAAACCTGAATCAAGCCAAGACGGACTGTCAAAAGAATGCCTGTGCCAATCAAAAGCACCATCATGGGCAATCCCCAGATATAGCCGTCAATTGTGTCTAAAATCGCTAACATTTATACATCCTCCTTTGTATCAGTTAGATATTTATTTTACTGAAAATATGAGTATCTGTCAATAAAAAATCTTTACCTTGTATTTTTAACCATCTAATTAACGTATTTTGTTACTTTATAACAAAAAGAAAAGCCGAAGTTATGCGCTTCGGCTTAATATCCGATTTGGTGGGCCCAGTAGGACTCGAACCTACGACCAGCCGGTTATGAGCCGGCGGCTCTAACCAACTGAGCTATAGGCCCCCGAAAAATACAGAGAATATTTTATATAATTCTGCCCGATATGTCAAGTTTAATCTAAGAAATCTTTAAGTTTTTTTGAACGGGAAGGGTGACGGAGTTTCCTCAAGGCCTTCGCCTCAATCTGGCGGATACGTTCACGGGTTACCCGGAAGAACGCCCCCACTTCCTCCAAAGTCCTGCCCCTGCCGTCAATGAGGCCGAAGCGTAATTCTAAAACATGTTGTTCCCTCGGGGTCAGGGTGGCCAGCACTTCTTCCAGCTGCTCCCGGAGCAAACTTTGGGATGCCGCATCAATGGGTGCAATGGTGCCGTGGTCTTCAATGAAATCCCCCAAATGGCTGTCCTCTTCTTCACCGATTGGGGTTTCCAGCGAAATGGGTTCCTGGGCGATTTTCATAATCTCCGTTACCCTGTCAATATCCATATCCATTTCTTTGGCTATTTCTTCCGGCCTTGCTTCCCTGCCCAGTTCCTGCAACATTTGCCGTTGGATACGGACCAAGCGGTTAATGGTTTCCACCATGTGCACGGGAATACGGATGGTGCGGGCCTGGTCCGCAATGGCACGGGTGATGGCCTGACGAATCCACCAGGTTGCATAGGTACTGAATTTGAACCCCTTGCTGTAGTCAAATTTTTCCACCGCTTTAATCAGTCCCAAATTGCCTTCCTGAATCAAATCAAGGAAATTCATGCCCCGGCCCATATAGCGTTTGGCAATGCTGACAACAAGACGGAGGTTGGCTTCGCTCAAATAATGCTCGGCATTTTCCCCCTGTTCAATAATATCCTGCATCAGGTTGTTGTAAGTTTCATGACCTTGTTTGATATTCTGCACCAAGGTTTTGTCCTTAATGACTTTGACTTTGATTCTCCGCTCCAATTCTCTGAAAATCAGGTTCAGATGGACAATATCCCGGGTATTGTGTTCTTCATTGACCTTAATGGTATTCTTGTCAAAATCACCAATGCCCACTCCCTTGTCTTTTAGATTCTTGATAAGTGCAACCCTCTCATCCTGAGTCAGTTCGCTGGTCATGCCGGTAAACAAATCCGCATCAATCCCCCCCTCCGAGTCAATCTTTTCCATTATAAGTTGCTCCACATATTTGGCGGTACGATATTCCGTAATGGCGGTTTCATTATCAAGCAGGCCATGTGCCATATTGTACAAATCGGCACTGCTCCCTTTGGCTTCAAACTTGTCTCCACGGAGGGAATAGGTCTCATTTTTCAAAATAAGTTTGGCTTTGTTGCCTTTGTCCATGCGTTTTGCCAAAAGCACTTCGTCCTCCGCAACCAGCAGGGGGACTCTGCCAATTTCCTTTAAGTACATTCTTACGGGGTCATCCAAGCTGACGCTCAAACCTTCCGGAATGGTCATATTGGCAAGTTCCACTTCCGAAGGGGTTTCATCGTCCTGCATATCCGGCAGGATGGCATCCTCATTAAAATCCATGTCCAGAAAATCTTCCTCCGCCGCTTTCATGGAAATTAAATCAATGTCCTTGGACTCCAAATAGTTGTGAATTTCGTCCAAAGTGTCCGGGTTGCTGTCCAGCACATCAACCTCTTCATAGGTCAGCACATTATTGTTTTTTCGGGCCTTCTGCACCAGGGAATCCAGTTCTTTTTGGTAGTCCGCCAGTTCCTTTTGTTTCTCTGGAACAATAACTTTTGCGGGCGCTTTTTTGGCAGGTTTGGTCTGAACCGGAGTATCCTTTTTGCCGGCCGGTTTGGCTGCGGTTGTTTTCGGTGCAACCTTGGCGAGGGCTTTAGGGACAGCGGTCTTAACTGCCGGTTTCTTCGGTGCCGTCTTTGCCGGTGCTGCTTTCTTGGCAGCCGGCTTTGCAGTTGCCTGCTTCGGAGCGGACTTTGCCGGTGTTGTTTTCTTGGCAACGGGCTTTGCAGTTGCCTTCTTCGGAGTTGCTTTAGCCGGTGCTTTCTTGGCAACTGGCTTTGCAGTTGCCTTCTTCGGAGTTGCTTTAGCCGGTGCTTTCTTGGCGGCCGGCTTTACAGTTGCCTTCTTCGGAGCGGGCTTTGCCAGTGCCGCTTTCTTGGCAGCCGGCTTTGAAACTACTTTCTTCTCTTTTTTTTCACTTACAGATTTTTTTGATGTCATTTCTAATCTCCTGACAAATTCTTAACTCATCTAAAAAACGGTCGTCACCATTTTTTTCATACTGTGCAGCTAACTCTGCGTGTTCATTATAGGACTTTTCCAATTGGGATTTTTTTAGCTCCCCTATACAATCTTCCATGATTCTGACCTTGTCACCCGGCGGCAAATTTTCCAGTTTCATGGAGGTGAAAAGCGAACTTTCCTCGTCCCCCAATTCCATTTCCAAATTGGATGGCTCCCTGCCCTCGTCATAACAGATATTCAGTTTCAAAAAAATTTTTTTGAGGGCTTCGGAACTGAAACTGATGTTGCCTAATTTTTCATTGCACAGGGGTATAAGTTGCAAATCATTTAACAGAACTGTCACCAGCAAACGTTCCGCCCTGTTGGTCTCTGCAATTACAGGTGCCGGCCGGGTATTTTCTGTTGCAGGTTCATTGGGCAGGTATCTCTGTTTCTGTTTCTTTGCCTTACCTAATTCGTCCCGTAGTATTGCTTCGTTAATGGTCAATTTGTTGGCAATATATTTGATTTCTTCCGTCACTTCCAGTTCATTGCCGCATTCCAACAGGAAGGGAACTGCTTCTTTAACTGCCTTAATTTTTCCTTCCACCTGGATAAAATCCTTGCCCTGCAAAACCTGCTCCGTCTGAAAGCGTAGTCCGTCCACGGACTCTGCCAACACTTTTTTGAAGGCGTCCAACCCCTGATTACGGACAAATTCGTCCGGGTCTTTGGCACCCGGCACAGTGGCAACCCTGACTTTAATGCCGGTTTTCCGGGCAATGGAAACCGCCCTCACACTGGCATTCCGCCCCGCTTTATCACTGTCATAACAGAAAACAATTTCCTGAGTGTTCCGTTTCAAAATATTGGCCTGCTGCTCGCTGAAGGCAGTACCCATTGAGGCCACCACATTACGCAGGCCTGCGGCGTGCAAACTGATGGCATCCATATAGCCCTCCACAATCACCGCCCGGCCGCTTTCCCGCATGGGTTTTTGCGCCAAATCAAAGCCGAAAAGCAAATATCTCTTGTTGAAGAATTTGGTTTCACCCGTGTTCAAATACTTGGGTTCTCCGTTGTCTAGCACCCTCCCGCCGAAACCCACCACCTTGCCCCTGGGATTTTTAATGGGTATCATAATGCGGTTGCGGAATTTGGCATAGGGTTTTGCCATTTTTCCAGGCAGAGCCAGACCGGCAAAAACCATTTCCTCAACTGATATATTTTTCGTCATCAGGGCATTGACAAACTTCTCATAACTGTCAAGGGCAAAACCGATTTCAAAATCCTCAATAATGCTTTGGGTAATGCCACGATTGGCAAGATATTCACGGGCCTTTGCTCCCACCCGGTTGTGCCTGAGGCAGGCGGCAAAATATTTTACCGCCCAGTCATTCACTTCCGTTACCCGGTCAAATTCCTTTTCATAGGCCATGTCCTGAGCGGATTTTTGCCGCTGGGGAACGGGAATATTGTACCGCTCTGCCAAAAATTTCACCGCCTCAATGAAATTCAGTCCGTCTTTTTTCTCTAAAAACTTGAAAACATCCCCCCCAATGTGACAACCGAAACAATAAAAAAGTTGTTTTCCCTCATCAACGGAAAAAGAAGGTGTTTTTTCCCCGTGAAAAGGACAGCATGCCCAGTGTTTATTGCCTTTTTTGTGCAGTGGGACATAACTTCCCACCACATCTACAATATTGGCAGCGTTACGAACTTCCTCTATAAAGTTTTTGAATTCTGTGTCCATATAAAATTACCCCTCTATAAGTAATATTCTGATAATTTTTGAAAAATCCTTTTTTTTCGTGAAAAATTTTTTATTTTATGTTAAAATAACTTCATTATGAAAAAGATTTTACTTGCATTATTGCTCACTTTAATCCCCCTGACCGCATTGGGGGCATCTAAAAACTACAGTCCGGCGGACGTGGCGAAGGCAGAATCAAGCGGTGATTTTGTCATTACCAGTGATGTCCGGCATTTTAATCCCTTGACGGGAATTTATGACTTGAACGGTCATGTGTATGTGCAGTTGCCCATCCATCAGGAGCAGCTGAAAATTAATGCGGATACGGCACAGGTCAAACTTTACAGCCAGGAAGTGAACGCCAAAGGAAATATTGATTTGGAGTTTGGGGAAATGGCTTTCAGGTGCGACAGTACTTATGTGAACGTTAAGGAACGCACCGCCTATGTGTATAACAATATCTTCTTTAAGCATAAGTACACGGAAATTCGGGCGGACAGCGCCGCCTATTGCTGGAAAACAAAACTTGCAACCTTTAAGAATGCCAGTTACAACGGCAGACCCAAGAAAGCAAATCTGCAGTACAACGTAATGACAGGTAAATTCATCTAATGAACAAAAAAGCGGCCCAGCCGCTTTTTTGTTTAAAGAACAATGGATTAACTTTCGCCGATAAGATTATTCGGTAGGCGACTGTGGGTGCGGATTACGCAAAAAACTTTGTCCGCTTTATGCGAACTTATTTTCCCTCTTCTTGAAGAGGGTGGCTGCCCTTGGGTCCCCCAAGAGGGGGAAGAGGGCCACGAAGTGACGAAGGGGGTTGGGAACACAGAGGCAGACGGGTGTTTTTGTTTATGCGTAGCATTCATAAACCGCTACTTACTTCTCTGTCATTGGTCATCATTTCTAATTTCTATATGACCACTCCGTGTAGACCAAAACACCCACCGTTCTTCTATGTTCCTAAAAACGGTTCCCCCTCTTCAAGAAGAGGGAAAACCTCCGCACTCTGCTGACTCTCGTGCCCCCTGGAGGGGGCTGGCAGTTGCGTAGCAACTGACTGAGGGTGGCGATTAAAGCGGTACTTTCGCTATGCAGTCGCCACCCCACCACCCAAAAAGCAATTCTGCTTT
>JAZLLX010000080.1:0-1027 GCA_045598345.1 Acidaminococcaceae bacterium
CTGGGGGTGCGGATTACGCAGAAAACTTTGTCACTGCCTAATCGCTCCCTCCACCGACCACTTAAAAACTGAGTCGGTCCCCCTCCCTCAAAAGAGGGAGGTACTCTCAATACCAACTTTCCTGCTATAATCACAGGAACACCAAATCAGTTAAAAGTTAAAAACTTAAATCTTAAAACTATGGTAATATGTTCCTGTGATTAGAATATAAAAAGTCCGCTTAATGCGAACTCTTGTGCCCCCTGGAGGGGGCTGGCAGTTGCGTAGCAACTGACTGAGGGTGGCGATTAAAGCGGTACTTTCGCATAGTGCATGGTTTCCAATCCTCAGTCAGCCGCCTATGTTCCTATCGCTGCCAGCCCCTTCACCAAGGGGCCTTAAGTTCGCTCTCTGCCAACTCCCCTGCTATAATCACAGGAACTTTTTACCATATTTGGTCTTTGCTCTTTGTTCTTTGACATTTAATTATAATTTCTAAAAAAAATCCGCCTTACGGCGGACTTTTTTTTTAGAAATTATAGAACACCCTTGCCATTCCGTCCCATCCTTTTCTCTTGCCAATGTAGGCATTCGCTCCAAGTCCTACTACCCACTTGGAATCATCGTCCCAGTCAAATCCAAGTTCAAATATTCCCGTGTTGCCTTTCATACTTGGTGCCGGCGCTTCGCCCATGCCCCTGATGCTTGCCTTCGATTCACCGTTAAACTCGTGTTCCCATGCCGCACCAATATAGGGTTTGAAGCCCGTTTCACGCTGGCCGAAGGTATATCTCACACCTGTACGCACCCTGTGGCTCTTTACGCTTTCAAAGTGATAACCAGTTCCATCTTTAAGTGTTGCATCACAAGCCCCCACATGTCCGTAAGCATATCTCAAATAGGTGTCCAGTTTGTTGTTGCCCTTCTTGTAAATTTTGCCGAAGCCCACCATTGCCCCGTGATATTTGCTGTCCGTTTCATAGCCGCCCAGTTCGCTTTCGCTCCATTCCGTTTCCTGCTTGCCGTAGCGGACATTGCCTTCAAAGTA
>JAZLLX010000081.1:0-6148 GCA_045598345.1 Acidaminococcaceae bacterium
AGTATCAACCTAATTGCTCACCCCACCACCGTCTTTCTATGTTCCTTTAGACGGTCCCCCGCCCCCCCAGGGGCGGACGAGGGTTCGCAAAACCCCGCACACCCCAAACCCAAAATATAATCACAGGGACTCTTTGCCATATTTGGTCTTTGCTCTTTGTTCTTTGACATTTAATTATAATTTCTAAAAAAAAAGCGGCTCACGCCGCTTTTTTTAGAAATTATAGAACACCCTTGCCATTCCGTCCCATCCTTTTCTCTTGCCCACATAGGCATTCGCTCCCAGTCCCACTGTCCACTTTTTGCTCACATTCCAGTCACATCCGACTTCCAGTATGCCTGTGTTTCCCTTCATGCTGGGTGCAGGGGCTTCGCCGACTCCTGCTATACTTGCCTTTGCTTCGCCCTTGAACTCATGTTCCCATGCAAGTCCTACATAGGGTTTGGCGTTGCTGTTCTTTTGTTTGAAATTGTATTTTCCGCCAACTCTCACACGATGACTCTTCACGCTGTCAAAGTGGTACTCGCTTGTCCCCACTGTTGCGTCACAAGCGCCTACATGACCGTATGTGTATCTGCCATAGAAATCTATTTCATTCTTGCCTACAGGGTAAATGTGACCTACGCCTACGCTGATGCCGTAATACCTGCTGTCCGTGTCGTAACTGCCGATGTCACTCTGTCCCCACTCTGTTTCCTGCTTGCCGTAACGGATATTGCCTTCATAATAGGTGTTGTTGCTGAGTTTGTGTCTTGCCATAATACCCACACCTTTGTTCTCGGAATTACCGTCACCGTGTACATTGCCGTTGTAGGTGTCAAAGTCCCCCTTGCCATATTCAAAGAACAGACCGTAAGTGGTGGCAGAGCCGTCTTTCCATTCCTTTGTCTTGCCCGCGCCAACGATAACACCCCAACCGTCCACATCTACATGGCTTCCGGTTTTGTATTTGCTGCTGCCCGCACTCATAGCACCGAAGGTATCGGTTGCACCGCCGGCGGTGTTGGTAACCAAACTTGCCATACCTTCACCGCTTGCCAAGTCCGCACTGGCATTGACAATTACCGCTGCCGCCGCAACACTTTCCACAGGCGCTTTCTGTTGGTCTTCACTGACGGCAGAACTGCCGCCAATCGTAAATAACAGTTTATTATTGCTTAAAGATATTGCCCCCTCAGCACCTGTAATATTCCCCGCCTGCCAAACTCCCGTTGGAGCATTGTCTGACTCAATCAGGGTGATAATATCACCATTGTTCAGCGTTGTGCCGGAGGCATCCACATTGATAATCGTTTTCGTGTGATCAAATTTAAGGGTTTCCGTACTTAACATGGTCTGTCCGTTGGCTGTATCACTCGGCAAAACAAAGTTCATGGTTTGGAAGTGGCTTACGCTCTTTGCCTTACCGCCCATTTTTATGCTCAAATTCAGTATATTGTTGGAACTGCTTGTACCTGAACCGCCATAAAGTTTGTAGCCGTCATTGAATGTACCCCCATTGATATTTACCGTATTGTTGTTGGCGGGCCCGTTTTCGCTGTAACCGCCAAAGATTTCCATTTCCGGGCCGAATGTTCCGTTATTGACAGTCACAATATTGTCTTTAACCTCAACATCATTTCCGTTGCTGTAGCCGCCATAGAAATACTTTGTTTTGGCAAAGGATGAATCCGTTGCGTCAATAATCAGTTGACCGCCAACCGCCACGGCCTCACTCTTTTTACGGGTAGATCCGCCTGCCGTTGTGCCGTACCAGCTGTCAGAAATGAAATAATAACCAAGCATTGTTAATTTAATTGAATTGTCATCTATGGTAATTTTGGCAATATCTGTTTTATATTCTTTTCCATAAGTAACTTCTGTTACTGTATCACCAAAAATTTTACCTCCAACGAAATTTCCAGTTATGGAAGGTTCGGAATCACTTGTATTGTTAGCACTAATTAAAGTTATAACATCATTTTCAAATAATTCCACCTCGTCTGCCGCATAGACATTGATTTTTGCTTCTCCTCCATTTGGAATATCAACTCTCAATTTATTCGTACTTATCATTGTATCCTCATCAGCAATATAACTCGGCAAAGTAAAATTCAATGTCTGGAAGAAACCAACCATCAATGCCGTACCGCTCATTTTAGTTTCTAAATTCAAAGTATTGTCACTGCTTGTCCCACTTGAATAACCGCCATAAAAACTACAATTATCAGCAAAAGTGCCGCCCAAGATATTCATAATATTTCTATCAGCACAAGCAGAACTGGGAGAACTCAAATTCCCTCCCGCCTGACCGGCATTAATTATACTATGAGCTGCAAAATTTCCACCGTAAATATTAACTATATTATTTTCAGCATTACCATTTTCGCTACGACCTCCATAAATATTCCCCCTAAGATTTCCATCATTGATATTGACAACATTGCCTGAAACATCTTCCACAGAAGCACCAGAACCAATACTATGGCCGCCATAAATCGCATTACTTGCACCAAAAGTTCCACCATCAACAGTTACTATATTGCCACTAACAGAACCTGTACTATCAGTATCACCACCAACAATTTTAGTATTATCTCCAAAGGTTCCGCCAGCAATTGTCACTTGATTACCTGTAACCTTACCCGTACTTGTCCAACCGCCATAAATTTCACTCCACTCACCAAAACTGCCACTCTTAATCGTTACAATATTCCCTTCTGCATTTTTTGTACTTGTCCAACCACCATAAATCTCCACATTTTCAAAAACAGCATTTTCAATAGTAACACCATTTCCCTTAACTGTAGTATTATCATTTGTTGCATAACCACCATAAATTGTGGTTTTATTGCTTGAACTTTTACCTTCAATGGTAACATTTTTAATATTCACTTTGTTGTTTTCCACTAATTCAGCTTCATACATACTTGCATACCCGCCGGCAATATATTGTACATAACCAAAAGAACCACCAGAAATATTGACCTCATTTCTACCTATATAGGTATTTGCATCACCTGCTGATGAAACACCACTTAATAAAGCACCATAAATGTGAACCCATTTGCCAACTTCACCACCACTGATATTCACTTTATTGCCTGTAGCACTGCCCTTATTAAATTCAGCACCATAAATATTAAAATTAGTATCATCAGCACCAATTTTACCGCCAGTGATGGTAATTTCGTTGCCTATTGCATCACCAATACCGCCTATATACCCTGCAACAGCATCTTTGGCACTTCCAACATCACCACCATTGACAAATATTTTATTTCCTTCCACTTTTCCGTTTTCTTCAACATACCCTGCATAAATAGGGCATGTGCTCCCTGTGGCAAACGTTCCGTCTTCAATAGTGAGCGTATTCCCCGTTACCTGTCCGTTTTTGGCATACACAGTATAAACACTTTTGAATGAACCGTCACGAATCGTAACATTGTTACCTCTGATAACAGTGTCCGAATCAGTCCCATCATACTTCACACCATAAATAGTATTTTCATAAGTACCCCGCCGAACAACCATATTTATACCACTTAAATTAGATGTTGACAATGCGGTATTGCCAGCTATTTCACTGCTATAAGGGCTACCATTGCCTTCAATTTTAGTACTTCCCTGCTTAATCGTATAATCCCCTTTTGCTTCCGTAACCGTTCCATTGTAATAAATCAAATCATACTTGCCACCACCAACATCCAAAATCTTTATATTGCCTGTATCCGTAAATCCTGTACTGCTAACATTTTGCATTAAAGTAATATAATCATCATCATCCAAATCAATACCACTGACACTAATAGCCACAGTTCCAAGATTTGACAAAGCATAGGGTGAAGCCCCCTGCATCTTCAACACAATATCATCCGAGGTCGTACCATCAGGCAAAATAAAATTAATCGTTCCAAAGTTTTGAATATTCTGTACTTTAACATTAGTCCTGCCAACATTTAATGTACTGTTAGCAACCCCTGCATCCGTTCCATCAAACCCCAGCAAACTTGCACCAGACAAATCAAGAGTATTACTGCCGGCGAGGGAAATGCTGTTACCTCTAAATTTGTCACTATTATTTACGCCTATGCCCGCAACAATTTTTGTACCATTCGTAAAATTACCCCCATTAAGAGTAATCGAATTGTTAAACACCTCTGCCGTTTCCGACTTACCCCCCACAATCAAAACATTGTCAAAAGTCCCGCTGTTAATGATGACATTATTGTTATCAATCTTGACTTTATATGCATAACCGCCATAAATTTCACTATTAGACGGAAGAGTAACATCTTTAATAGTCACCTTGTTTTTTTCTACTACTTTAGCCACCTCATTGTTACCAATAGCACCGCCATACACTTTCACACTATTGTTAAAAGTTCCTCCGCTAATATTCACCTTATTTTCACTAACATAAGACGCAGTGTAACCGTATTGCATAAAGTTATAACCGCCATAAAAACTGCAAGAACCAAACGTACCATCGTTAATATTCACTTCGTTTTTACTGGTGCCTGTACTATCCCAATTATATCCGCCTGCAATCCAACCCCCGTTTCCAATATTGCCACCGTTAATTGTAACCTTATTTTCTATTGCAGTACCAGAACCACGCACAAACCCGCCCACAATATTTGTATTTTCTCCTATAGTAGTACCATCATCTATAATAATTTCATTTGATTTAATAGTTCCACTTCCAAAACTCTCAACACATCCGCCATAAATTTTATTTGGACTAGCTACAGTACCAGACGTAAATGTTCCTCCTTTAATGGTAAGTGTATTCTCACTTATATCACCTTTAGCATTCACAAGATAAACAGAATAATTGTATGTACCTCCATTGATTGTTACACTATTTTTGCTAATAACACTTTCAGTATCATACCCATCGTATTGTACACCATAAACAGTATAATTAAACGTACCACCATTGATAATCAAATTGTTATCACGAATATTTACATCATCAGAAGCATTGGATTTTACCAAAATAACGGCAGGATTATATGAACCGTCATAATTATAAGTTCCATTCCTTATTACCATCTTCCAACCGGTCAAATCAGAAGAAGATATTTTTTGATTACCGATTACAGATGTATAAGATGAACTTCCCGAAGGTGGTTCAAAAGAATCAGTACCGTGAGTAACCGTATAATCCGGCTCTGCCGCCAAAGATGTATATATAGGCATATTGTGCAACATATTCGCCCCAATCACCGCCAAAGCAATCAAAATCTTCTTTGTCTTAATCATAGCACAGTCCTCCAATCATAGTGTAAATAGTGTAATTTATTAACATTATTATAACCCCCCCCCGATATTTTGGCAAGTAATTTGTTTATTATTTACTCTTCGCTTGAACCGAAGCCCTTTCACGAAAACCCAACCCCCAGCACTAAACAAATAAAATTTCACAAACTTTTGCAAAAAACAATAAAACTTTAAGAGCAAAAATAAATTCACAAACAATAAAACAACGATTTTTATATATTTAATGATTGATTATCTTCATCGCCAAACTCAAAAATTTTAGCGAAAACGGCGAAAATGACGCGACTTTATAAGAAATGACGTCATTTTACCAATTTACGATAAACTCACGGGACTTTGAAAACGGATTGCAAAAGATGTTGAAACTTGCAGAAAATAAAAAACAGGGAAATACCTGCATTTCCCTCGGGAAATTCAGGTATTTCCCTCCTTGCGACAAAGGAATGAAAAGTTAAAAGTTAAATCTTAAAACTATGGTAATATGTTCCTGTGATTAAAGCAATACAGCCCGCACTCTGCGAACTTATTTTCCCTCTTCTTGAAGAGGGTGGCTGCCCTTGCGTCCCCCAAGAGGGGGAAGAGGGGCACGAAGTGGCGAAGGGGGTTCGGAACACAGGGGCAGACGGGTGTTTTTGTTTATGCGTAGCATTCATAAACTTTAAGTTTTAAGCTTTTATCTTTTCATTAGCGACAACCTAATTGCTCACCCCACCACTGCCAACACGCTCCCATAGGCGGTCCCCGGCAAATTATAATATGAAGTGCAACACCTAAAAAAAGTGGATTGCACAACGATTCTCGTGTAAAATAAAGATAGCAAACAAAATCTTACAAGGAGAATCGCTATGCAATCCTACACACATTTTACACAAGAAGAAAGATT
>JAZLLX010000082.1:0-1357 GCA_045598345.1 Acidaminococcaceae bacterium
TGATTTGATAATCGCCCACCTGGCGGTACATCTCTTTGATGGCGCTGGTGGCGATGCGGAAATAATCGTAAGCATTGCTATATTTGATGGCCGCCCTATCGTCGGCATACTTTAAGTCCGGCAGATAAATCTGCACTTTGCCTTCCAACTTCTTCAAAGTGTCTAAAGTCTCAAACCCACTGGTATTCCACACTACGGGCACGGGCAAAACTTCGTCTAATGACTCTAAAATTGCTTCCGTGAAATGGGTGGGGGTTACCAAATTAATATTGTGAGCCCCTTTGGCAATCAGTTCCTGATAAATTTCTTTCAGCCGTTGAATGTTGATTTCCTTGCCGAAATCTTTGGCACTGATTTCATAATTTTGACAGAACACACAATGCAGATTGCAACCGCTGAAAAACACGGTGCCACTGCCTTTAGTGCCGCTGATAACCGGTTCTTCCCACATATGCAGATGGGCTCTGGCAACCACCGGCAGCCAACCCATATGACAGGAACCGAATATACCGTTTTTTCTGTCCGCTCCACATCGGTGGGGACATACATAACATTCCATGTTTATTAAATATATCACATATGCTTTGTATTTTCAATTAAAAACCGCTGTTATCTTTACCGTCTGTCTCTGAATTGAGGTTTTTGATGTTGCGTGTTTTGTCTTAAAAGACTATAATACAACAGGTGTGAATAACACGAAAGGTTGTTGGCTGATACAATAATTGGAGGATTATCCAAGGTGGGGATGAACACACAAAAACTTGATGAAAAAAGTTTTGCTAATGCCAGACGCTTATATGAAACCGGTGACATTGGGAAAATCCCCGTGGGCACGGTGCAGGGTTTGCAGGCCATTCATAAATATCTGTTTGAGGGTTTGTATGACTTTGCGGGGCAAATCAGGACAAAGAACATCTCTAAAGGTAATTTCCGCTTTGCCAATACCCTCTATTTGACGGTGGCGTTAACCAGCATTGAACAAATGCCTGAGGATAGTTTTGAGCAGATTGTGGCTAAATATGTGGAAATGAACGTGGCCCATCCCTTTATGGAAGGCAATGGTCGCAGCACCAGAATTTGGTTGGATATGATTCTGAAAAAACGCTTGGCCAGGGTGGTGGATTGGAGCAAAATCCCCAAAGAGGAATATTTGCAGGCCATGGAGCGGAGTCCCATCAATGATTTGGAAATCCGCACGCTGTTGCAGAATAACCTGACGGACAGGGTGGATGACAGGCAAGTTATTTTTAAAGGCATTGAACAGTCTTATTATTACGAAGGATATTCTGTTCGTTGAAACTGTTTTATCAAATATTGTGACAAGTTGAATAGTGTAATATCGGCAATCAAAAACCGC
>JAZLLX010000083.1:0-34732 GCA_045598345.1 Acidaminococcaceae bacterium
AGAAGTTTATGAATGCTACGCATAATGCAAAAACTCCCACCGCAAGCGGTCCCCCCTCTTTAAGAAAGAGGGAAAGAAGTTCGCTTTCAGCGGACGAGTTTTCTGCGTAATCCGCACCCCCAGTCGCCTTTCTATGTTCCTTTAGGCGACAGCCCCCGCAAAGGCGGGGGCTACTCGTGTTCCTGTAACTTGTTATATAATTACTGGAACATATTTCCATTAATTTCTAACTTACAACTTCTAACTTACAACTTCTAACTTACAACTTCTAACTTACAACTTCTAACTTACAACTTCTAACTTACAACTTCTAACTTAAAAGTACCTACCTAATTGCTCACCCCACCACCGCCAACACGCTCCCGTAGGCGGTCCCCCGCCCCTTTAGGGGCGGACGGGGGTTCGCATTCAGCGGACAAGTTTTCTGCGTAATCCGCACCCCCAGTCGTCTTTCTATGCTCCCGTAGGCGGTCCCCCGCCCCTTTAGGGGCGGACGAGGGTTCGCATTCAGCGAACTTTCTCTGAATCCTAATTCCTTTATCCTTATTTTAGTCCCAAAAACTTGGCACCAAGCCAAATTCCATGAGTACGGCATAGATGCCGAAGCAGCAAATCCAAATGCTGCCTAAAAAGTAACCCCATTCCCTGTTTTTGAAGTTAATATAGATTCCCCTGCCGAAATAGAGGGCCATTAAGGACCAGATGGCGATACGGGTCCAGGGCATTTCCCCATTCATAAGCGTTCAAACCTCCAAAAAAAACAAGACACCCGAAAGGGTGTCTTTTGATTTGGTGGGCGCTAACGGGATCGAACCGCTGACACCCTGCTTGTAGGGCAGGTGCTCTCCCAGCTGAGCTAAGCGCCCGGATAAAAAATGGTGACCGGTGCGGGAATCGAACCCGCGATACCGCCGTGAAAGGGCGATGTCTTAACCTCTTGACCAACCGGCCACATTGGTGATCCATGAAGGGATCGAACCTTCGACACCCTGATTAAGAGTCAGGTGCTCTACCAGCTGAGCTAATGGACCAAAATATGTTGCCTAAATATGATATACAAAAGTCAAGAATTTTGCAAGCATTTTTTTAAGTTTTTTTGTTTTATACTATTTTGCCTCCCGTATAGTCCACGCCGTCATCCAATTCGGGGTTGATGATGCCGTAGCGGTGAGCCCAAAGGTATTTGTATTTCACGGCCTGATTGTGGATGTTTTCCAAATTGCTTTCGTCTAATTTTTTAATAACTTTGGCAGGAATGCCTGCCACCAAACTGAAGGGCGGTACAACAGTGTTTTTAGTAACAACCGCACCGGCAGCCACAATACTGCCACGACCGATAACTGCTCCGTCCAAGACCGTGCTGTGCATGCCAATCAAAACATGGTCTTCCACAGTGCAGGCGTGCAACAAAGCACAATGGCCCACGGTCACATAGTCCCCCACGATACAGGGGAAATTGTCCGCCACATGCAGTACGGAATTGTCCTGAATGTTGGTATATTTGCCCACCTTAATGTAGTTCACATCCCCACGGATGGTTACATTGGGCCAGATGCTGGCATAGTCATCAATTTTCACCTTGCCCAGCAGGGTGGCGGTGTTGAAACAGTATGCCTTGGGGCTGACTTTTGGAAAATTTTTTTCAAATGGGAATAACATAATTTTCATCTCCTTTTTTGTGTTTTTATAATTCTATAAAATTTATCGTTGAATGTCAAATTGTATTGCTATATAATATAGGTTATAGGGATCAGGGGTTAGGGGTCAGGTGTCAGGTGTCAGGATAAAGGAATAAGGATTTAGGAATTAGGGGAAGGATAGGGCATAGAGTGTAGGGCGTAAGGCGTAGGGATGGTAGGATGTTCCGGTGATTATAATTTGGGTTTCGGGTGTGCGGGGTTATGCGAACCCTCGTCCGCCACTAAAGGGGCGGGGGACCGTCTGAAGGAACATAGAAAGACGGTGGTGGGGTGAGCAATTACGCTGACGCTAATGAAAAGATAAAAACTTAAAGCTTAAAGTTATGGTAAAAAGTTCCTGTGATTAGAGCAGGGAAGTTGTGGGTGTGTTTGAATTTAATTCTTCAATCGTAGAGAGCGACCCACCCCGTCTTGCCCTTCTATGTTCCTATAGGCAATCCACCCCGCCCACGCCTGGGCGGGAAAATATAGTTCGCATTCAGCGAATATAATCAATGGAACATATTACCATCATTCTGCATTCTTAATTCATAATTGCTAATTACAAGTGTCAGGTGTGTTTGATTATGGAAATAGAGTTAAAGACAATTTTCACAGAGCGTGAATTAAATAGGTTTTTGCAAAGCAGGTTTTTTACGGAGCGGGTAAAGAAGGGTTCGGAGCAGGTTTTGCAGTTGACAAGTGTGTATTATGACACTTCTGATTTTGCTTTGCAAATGCAGGGCTCGGTGTATCGGGTGCGGACTACGCAATTTGCAGACGGGAATAAAGAATATGAGAGTACCACCAAACGGACTGTTAAAAAAAATGGCGGTGTGGCGGAGCGTGAGGAAATCAATGAGCAACAGGAAAACGCCTTGCCAAAGTTACCCGCTGTTCAGGAAATATTCAGGACAGAGGTAACCCGCAAGATATATTATTTGAAATACGAACACGCTCTTTTTGAAATGGCTATTGACCGGGGCAGAATAGTGGCGGTGAACGGCAGGACAGAGCCGATTGACGAAGTGGAGTTTGAAGTAAAAACAGGGGGCGTGGCGGATTTGGAAAACTTGCGTCAGGCACTGCATCAGGTGGCAGATTTTCAGGAAGAAGAAAAAAGCAAATATGCCAGAGGGGTGGCTTTGTTGAGGTAAGATATGGTAAAAGGTGTGGGCTGTGATTTGGTGACTATTGCCCGAATGGAAAAGGCGGCACAGCGGAGCGGCTTTTTGGAACGGGTGTTCACGGCAGGGGAAATTCAATATTGCGAAAGCAGGGGCGTGCAAAAATTTGCCTCTTTGGCGGCGCGTTTTGCGGCGAAGGAAGCGGTGCTGAAAGCATTAGGAACAGGACTGCGTGAAGGCAAGTTGACGGATGTGGAAGTAACGCAAAATGAGTTAGGCCAGCCTGGTGTGCGGTTGTCAGGTGGGATAAAAAAATTAGCAGATAAACAAGGAATAAAAAATATCCAGTTAAGTTTGAGCCATGAAGGCGGCCAGGCAATGGCTGTGGTGATAATGGAGGATTAAAATGAAACTAATAGATGTGGAAACAATGCGGAACATGGACGAGGAACTGACCAATCAGGGCATCCCGGAAATTATCCCCATGGAACACGCCGGCAAAGCCATTAGTGATGTTGCCTTAACCATGCTGGAAGAAAAGCAACGGGTGGTGATTGTGGCAGGCAAGGGGAACAACGGCGGGGACGGTTTTTGTGCGGCACGCTGGCTGAACACTGCCAACAAAAAAGTGCAATGCTTCGGTCTGGGTATGAGCCGCAACGAGGCCATGACGGAATATAATATGCTGACGGACAGCGGTGTGGAAGTCGTGAACCTGCGTACACAGGCGGATTTGGACTATTTGAAAATGAGCATCGCCCAAGCAGATTTAGTGATTGATGCCCTTTTGGGTACGGGGTTTGCCGGGGAACTGGAAGAGGATATAGCAAAGATTTGTGATTTGATGAACAAAGCAACCAGCCCCGTGTTGAGCGTGGATATTCCGACCGGTGTTAATGCGGATACGGGCATGGTGGCGGAGCATGCTGTGAAGGCGGCGGCTACGGTTACTTTGGCAAGAGTGAAGGTGGGAATGTTGCTTTATCCTGCCAGAGAAAATGTGGGAAAACTTTTCGTGGCGGACATCGGCTTTCCGGCAAAACTTTTGGCACGGGATGTCAGCCCCTATTATTTAGTTGATAAAAAAATGGTGGGGGAAATGCTGCCCATCCGTGAGCAAGATGCCCACAAAGGCGATAATGGCAGAGTAACAGTGGTTGCCGGCTCCCAAGGTTTTGTCGGGGCGGCGGCATTGGCTACCAAAGGTGCAGTGAAGGCGGGGGCGGGACTGGTAAGTTTGCTGACACCGGAGTCCGCCAGTGCTGTTTTGGCAATGAAATTGGACGAAGAAATGGTACATCCTTTGCCGGAGGCAGAGGGCGGTTTGGCAGATACTGCGGTGCAAGAGGTTTTGGCGTTTGGCGGTGATGTACTTGCCATAGGGCCGGGACTGGGCAGGGGCGAAGGCACTGCAAAAGCAGTTCAAGAAATTGTCCGCACCAGCCAAGTGCCTTTGGTTATTGATGCGGATGCCCTGACGGCGTTGAAAGATAATTTGAAAGTGCTGACGGAAAACGCAGCAGTAAAAATCCTCACACCCCACGCAGGGGAGTTCAGCCGTCTGACGGGTTTGGATATTGAATATATTAACAGCAACCGCTTGTTTTTGGCGATCAAATACGCAAAGAAATGGAATGTAATTTTGCTTTTGAAGGGTGCTCCCACCATTGTGGCGTTGCCAAGCGGAGCGGCTTATTTAGTTAATTCCGGCACCAGTGCCATGGCGACCGGCGGCAGTGGCGATGTGCTGACCGGCGTGATTGCAGGCCTTGTGGCACAGGGTTTGGAACCGGATGCGGCTGCCATTTGCGGAGCGTATCTGCACGGCTTGGCAGGAACTTTGGCGACCAATGGGGCACCCGGCTTGGCGGCAGGGGAGATTGCCCAAAATCTGCCTTTTGCGTGGCAGGAAGTATATGCGGATGAGGAAGAAAACAGATTTAACAACTATGCCATTAAAACGATTGGATAATAATTTATGAAAAAATTTTTGTTAGCAATAATTTTGGCCTTGTTGCCAAATATAGTGTTTGCCAGTGTTATGGATGTTAAGTGGGGCGAGGATGTGAACAAGGTTCTTCGTCTGGTCTTTGACTTGACAGAGCCGGCAAATTTTGATTTTGCCATTGAAAACCAAACCCTCACCATAACAGTGGACACCGCTTTTGAACAGACGGAAAAGACAGATGCCGTCAGAAGCGAATATGCCAAGAGTATGTATGTACACGCTTCGGGAACCAAGACCATACTGCGGTTGCCCTTGGTTCAGGATTTGGCAAAAGAGGATGTCAAGGCCTTCACCTTGAAGCAGGACCCCGTAACTAAAAGGCCCAGCAGGATTGTTTTTGATATTAAAAAATCGGGTTTGGCGGCAGAAAAGCCCAAGCCCGCCGATGCCGCACCGGTACAGGTGGGCAGCACGCCGGTAACAGTGACTGCACCGAGTTCTTCGGAGGCAGAAACAAGTTCTGCAACAGCAAGTACTTCAAGCGTGGCGGTAACTTCCAACACCCCCACACCCAAGACAGAACCGGCACCTGCGGTGACGGTGCGTTCCTCCAAACCAACGGCCATTGCCCCGGTTTCCTCTGTGAAGGACGGGACATCCGTGGTGGGGAGCAGCCCGGTGAATAAATCGGCAACCCAGGCGAAGGCCGCAGACAGGGCAAGGGAACAGGTGGCAGAAATCTTGAACAGGGCCAAGGGCATTAAATCCGCACCGGTTATAACAGACAGTGCGCCCGTGAACACGGGGAAAACAGAGATTAAACAGGCAGTAGCCAAAGTGGCAGAAAAAGCGGCACAAAAGGCAGTGGAAAAAGCCACAACCAAAGTGACAGAGAAAGTGGCGGAAAAGAAAGCGACTTCCTCAGGCAGTACCGCTTCCAAGCCGGTGGTACAAATTATTTCCGCCGCCCAAAAAGCGGCTAAACCAAAAGCAAAAGAAGAAATAAAGTCCAAGAGCGGTTACAGAACCAAGGGCGGCATCAAAGGGAAAATAATTACCATTGACCCCGGACATGGGGGCAGTGACCCGGGCGCCGTGAGCAAGAAGGGCACTTACGAAAAAACCATTACCCTTTCCATGGCAAAGAAACTTAAAGAGGACTTGGAAAAATTGGGGGCAAAGGTTTATCTGACCCGCAGTACGGATGTGGATGTGGCGGGCAAGAATGCGGACGATGAGGAAGAATTGCAGGCACGGGTGAATATAGCGGAAAAGCATGATTCCGATCTGTTCATCAGTTTACATATCAATTCCAGCGTGAACAGCAAGGCCAGCGGTATCAGCACTTACTATTACCCCAAGACCAATCATGATAACACATTGGCGAAATGTATTCATAAGCAGTTGACCAGTAATTTCAAACTGACGGATATGGGTATTCGTGAAGCGAACTTCTATGTGACCAAGCGTTGCTCCATGCCGGCGGTGCTGATGGAACTGGGCTTTATCAGTAACAAGAAAGAGGAAAAAACCATTTCCGGCAACTGGTTCCAAAACAAGGCGATGGACTTGGTTGCCAAGGGGGTTAAGGATTATTTTGATTAATGCGGAATGCGTAATTCGCAATGCGGAATTTTAGAATAAATGTCAAAGAACAAAGAATAAAGAACAAATATGGTAAAGTGTTCCTGTGATTATAAACAGGGATTAGGAGTTAGAGGTTAGGGTTTAGGGAAGGTAAGATGTTCCTGTGATTATAATTTGGGTTTCGGGTATGCGGGGTTATGCGAACCCTCGTCCGCACCTAAAGGGGCGGGGGACCGACACAGTTTTTAAGGTCGGTGGTGGGGTGAGCAATTACGCTGACGCTAATGAAAAGATAAAAACTTAAAGCTTAAAGTTTATGAATGCTTCGCATAATGCAAAAACACCCGTCTGCCCCTTTGTTCCTGTGGGCAGCCACCCTCTTCAAGAAGAGGGAAAAAAAGTTCGCATTAAGCGGACTTTCCCTGAATCCTGATTCCTAAATCCTTTGCCCTTATTCTAATCAACGGAACATATTACCATCATTCTACATTCTACATTCTACATTCCTAATTCCTGAATCCTAATCCCTGTAAAGAAAGTGAGGATGAACAAATGAAAAAAGCACTTGCGTTAATAGTTGCTTGTCTGTTGCTGGCGGGCTGTTCGCTCTTTGCCCCCAAAGAAATTGAATTTACGGTCTATCGTGCTCCGGCGGACGGAACGGAATTTTTGGTGGCGGAAAAAATCCAAATGAAAAACAATAATAAAAGTTTAGCGGAGAATGTTATCAATCACCTGATAAATGTGAAGCCGGCCTCTGACACGGCTTATGAAGATTATTTGCCGGACGGCACCAAACTTTTGGGCATGGAAGTGAAGGACGGCGTTGCCTATGTCAATTTCAGTAAGGAAGTGTCCAAAAAGACCATGGGCAGTTATGAAGCCACCATGTTCATCGGCTCCATTGTGAATTCATTGACGGAATTGCCGGAGGTTAAGGCGGTGCAGATTTTGATTGAAGGGGAAAAGAAGATTACCTATTGCGGTTTGCTGGATATTGAAGAACCTTTGCAACGGAATGAATCCCTTTTGCCCCCGCCTGCACCGGCAACAACGGCAACAACTACGGAACAAAAATGACAATTTATTTAGACAATGCGGAGGCAACAGAAAAATTTGGTCAGGCCTTGGGCAAGGCGCTTTTCAACGGGGCGGTAGTTCTGCTCACTGGTGACTTGGGGGCGGGGAAAACCCTGCTTACCAAAGGCGTGGCGATGGCCCGGGGAGTGGACGGGGCGGGGGTGGTGAGCCCCACCTTTACTATAATGAATATCTATGACGGGGATATGGAAATCCGCCATTTTGATTTGTATCGCCTGGAAAGCGAAGAGGAATTGGAGGACATCGGCTTTGACGAATACTGCGGCGGCACAGGCGTTACCGTGATTGAATGGGCGGACTTGTTTATGCAAAGGATGCCGGAGGAATATCTTTTAATCAAATTGTTGAGGGACGGCACCGACCGCCGGGCGGAAGTGGTGGCCGTGGGCGTGGAATATGAGGGCATAGCAGAAAAATTAAATGTTGATTTTGGGAATTGATACTGCCACCAAAGTGTGCAGTGTGGCACTGACTTTGGACGGTAGGGTCTTGGCGGAACAGAATAGCACGGAGGGCATTGCCCATTCCCGGCGGTTGTTGCCGGAAATTGATATGCTGCTGAAAACGGCGAAGGTGGCAAAAGCGGACCTTGATATGGTGGCGGTGAGCATGGGCCCCGGCTCATTCACGGGGCTGCGGATTGGCTTGGCGACTGCGGAGGCCATTGCCTATGCCCAAAAGAAATTTTTGCACGGGGTGGACACCTTACAGGCGCTGGCGTTTAACCTTCAGAATGAAGACAGAATAATCAGTCCTTTGATTGATGCCCAAAAGGGCAATTTTTATCAGGCGTTATACCAATGGCAGGATGGCAAATTAGTTTCTCTTGCCCCCGCAGCCATTGTCAATGAAGAACAGGCGTGGGCAAGAATTGGGGACAGACCCTGTGTGGTGACGGGGGAATGTGCCAAGATTACCGCTTTGCCAAGCAATGTGGCGGTGGCGGACGAGGGTGTGCGGATGCCTTTGGCAAAATCCTTGTGTGCCATTGCGGAGCGGGAGTTTGACAAAGAACGGGATAAAATAATTTTTGGCTTGGAACCCTATTATATCCGGCGTTCGGAAGCGGAGGAACTGTGGGAACAAAGGCACCGTTAATTCGGGCATTGCGGACGGATGACTTGCCGGCATTGGCGGCATTGGAACAGGAATGTTTCGCTGATGCCTGGAATTTGGCAATGCTTACTCCAGAAACAGAAAACAAATTTGCGGATTATTTGGTCTTGCAGATTGGCGATAAAGTTGTGGGCTATGCGGGTGTGTGGCTGGTGGCAGGCGAAGCGGAAATTCATCGGGTGGCAGTTGCCAAAGAATTTCGCAGTTGCGGTTATGGTAAATTATTAACTGACACATTAGTCAAACAATGCTTTACTAAAGGGGCAACACAGGTCAGTTTGGAAGTGCGAGAGGACAATGTGCCGGCACTCGCCACATATTTGTCAGTAGGTTTTCAAAAAATAGGCGTCCGCAAGAATTACTACGGACAGGGGAAGGATGGAATTTTGATGTTAGTTAAAAGATAAAAGCTTAAAGCTTAAAGTTGTGGTAAAATGTTCCTGTGATTATATAATTAGGTTTCGGGTGTGTGGGGTTATGCGAACCATCGTCCGCCACTAAAGGGGCAAAAGCAAATGAAAAGTTAAAAATGAAAAATGAAAAATTATGGTAATATGTTCCGTTGATTATAATTGGGAATTTTCGGCAAAGCCGAAAATTGACCATAATTTATAATTTTTAACTTATAATTTTTAATTTTTTTATTGGTGGTGGGGTGAGCAATTACGCTGTCGCTAATGAAAAGATAAAAACTTAAAACTTAAAGTTTATGAATGCTTCGCATAATGCAAAAACACCCGTCTGCCCCGTTGTTCCTGTGGGCAGCCACCCTCTTCAAAAAGAGGGAAAACAAGTTCGCATTCAGAGGATTATCCCTGAATCCTGATTCCTGTATCCTTTGCCCTTATTTTAATCAACGGAACATATTACCATCATTCTACATTCTTAATTCATAATTCTTAGTTAGTTATCAATCCTCAGTCACCTACCAAAAAAACTTAACCAGCCCCTTCACCAAGGGGCCATACCATAATTATTCATTATCAAAAATGTTCTTGTGATTGACAAAGGGGAAAATAATGTCTAAAGTAAAAAATTGGCAACTGGATTTAAGTGAATATATTCGTGAAGGGGAGCCGGACAGAGTCGGAAAAAGTGTTGCTTGGCAGACCGCAATAGGTTTGCAGGATGTGGACGGCTTGACTACTTCTGACTATTTGCTCAGCACAGCGAAAGAGCATATTGAAGGCCGTATAAATATGATGATGGTCAAGGAAAGGATAGAAACCTACTATAATGAAAACAAGGAACATAGCAAGGATACCTCCACCCATGAAGCAGATACTGTTTCAGCACGGATTACAGAACTCTTAAGCGAAAAAAGTTTTACCTTTTCCCCAGCAGAATTGCAAAATATTCATAAACGGCTGTTTACCGGTGTTTTCAGTCATGCGGGGGAATGGCGAACTTACAATATAACAAAGAAAGAATGGGTGTTGAAAGGAAACACAGTTTTGTACGGCTCTGCCGCCAGTATTTATGACACATTGGTTTTTGATTTTTCAGAAGAAAAAAAATTTGAATATAACGGACTATCCGTACCTGAAGCAGTAAAACATATTGCCAAGTTCACTGCCGGTATATGGCAAATTCATCCCTTTGCAGAGGGAAATACACGGACGGTGGCGGTGTTTTTGATTAAGTATTTGAAAAACTTTGGCTTCAAAGTCAATAATGACGTATTTGCCGAAAACGCATGGTATTTCCGTAATGCTTTGGTACGGGCGAATTATAATGATTTGCAAAATAAAATTAGTGCGACACTATTATTTTTAGAACTCTTTTTTGAAAATCTGTTGACAGGTGCAAAACACGAACTAAAGAACCGATATATGCATTTAGATTTTCAAAGTGCAAAATCTGACGCTTCAAAGGGCAAAAATTGCACTTTGAATTGCACTTTGGAAGAATTGGCGGTTATACAGTGTGTTAAAAATAATCCCAAAATCACACAGAGAAACATTGCAGCGGAAATTGGCAAATCAGAAAGGACTGTTAAAAATATTATGTCGGCATTGCAAGAAAAAGGATATTTGGAGCGGAAGAATGGCAAGCGAAACGGATATTGGGAGATTAGGGAAAATAATGCGTAATTGAAAAATAAGGGTAAAGGAATTAGGGAAAGTTGGCATAGTGCGAAAGTAACCCTCTCCCCGGGGAGAGGGAATTAAAGGGTGTGGGGAAAAGTACGATAAGAACAAATGTCAAAGAACAAAGAATAAAGAACAAATGTGGTAAGATGTTCCTGTGATTATATAATTAGATTTCAGGTGTGAGAAGTTATGCGAACCCTCGTCCGCCACTAAAGGGGCGGGGGACCGTCTAAAGGAACATAGAAGGACGGTGGTGGGGTGAGCAATTAGGTAGATACTTTATCTTGGAATAAATGACAAAGAATAAAGAGCAAAGAACAAATATGGTAAAAAGTTCCTGTGATTAGAGCAATAGTTAGTATTATGTTAAGTTTGGTTCTTCAGTCGCAGAGAGCGACCCACCCCGTCTTGCCCTTGTGTTCCTATAGGCAATCCACCCCGCCCACGCCTGGGCGGGAAAAAAATTCGCATTAAGCGGACTATCCCTGAATCCTGATTCCTGTATCCTTTGCCCTTATTTTAATCAACGGAACATATTACCATAGTTTTAAGTTTTAAGAATTAAGTTTTTAATTTCTTCAAGTTATGAAAAAAGACATTTACATTCTTGGAATTGAATCAAGTTGTGATGAGACGGCGGCGGCGGTGGTGAAGAACGGCAGGGAAGTGTTGAGCAATATCATTTCCAGCCAGATTGTCATCCACCGCAAATTCGGCGGGGTTGTGCCGGAGATTGCCAGCCGCAAACACATTGAAAACATTATGCCCGTCATTGACAAAGCGTTGGCAAAAGCCAACCTCGCTTTGGAAGATATTGATGCGGTGGCGGTTACCTATGGCCCCGGACTGGTGGGGGCGTTGCTGGTGGGGCTCAGTGCGGCGAAGGCGTTGGCGTGGGCGTTGGACAACCCCCTGATTGGTGTCAATCATTTGGAAGGGCATATCTTTGCCAACTTTTTGAATGACAAAAATTTGGAGCCGCCCTTTATGGCACTGGTGGTCAGCGGCGGACACACCGCCCTGTTGCAGGTGAAGGGCTATAATGAATTTGAACTTTTGGGACAGAGCCGTGACGATGCGGCAGGTGAGGCCTTTGACAAGATTGCCAGAGTGATGGGCAGACCCTATCCCGGCGGGCCGGAGATAGAAAAATTGGCGGAAACTGGCAGGGCGGATGCCATCCATTTTCCAACTGCCAAACTGGACAATCCCTATGAATTCAGTTTTAGCGGCTTGAAATCCGCCGTGCTTAACTATTTGCACAACGAGGAGCAGGGCGGGCGGGAAGTCAATTACAATGATGTGGCGGCATCTTTCCAAAATGCGGTGGTTAATGCCCTTTGCGAAAGGGCGGTTTATGCCATGCAAAAAAGCGGTTTGAAAAACATTGTGCTGGCGGGCGGGGTTTCGGCGAACAAAGTTTTGCAGAACCGTTTGGCGGCGGCAATGGAAAAGATTGGCTGCCGCTTGGTACACCCCACACCAATTTTGTGTACGGACAATGCGGTGATGATTGCCTGTCGGGGGCATTTTATGTATCAGGCAGGGCTGCTCAGCCCGTTGGACCTGAATGCCCAACCAAGTTTGAAGTTGGAATGAATGTCAAAGAACAAAGAGCAAAGAACAAATATGGTAGGATGTTCCTGTGATTAGATTTTGGGTTTCGGGTGTGCGGGGTTATGCGAACCCTCGTCCGCCACTAAAGGGGCGGGGGACCGTCTAAAGGAACATAGAAGGACGGTGGTGGGGTGAGCAATTACGCTGTCGCTAATGAAAAGATAAAAACTTAAAGCTTAAAGTTATGGAAAAATGTTCCTGTGATTAGAGCAGGGAAGTTGGAATAGTGCGGACTTTTTCCCTCTTTCCTAAAGAGGGGGGACCGCTTGCGGGGGGAGTTTTTGTATTATAACGAAAACTTCAAATAGATTATAAAATACGAGAGAAGTGAAAAACAGTTTATGAATGCTTCGCATAAACAAAAACACCCGTCTGCCCCTGTGTTCCGAACCCCCTTCGCCACTTCGTGGCCCTCTTCCCCCTCTTGGGGGACGCAAGGGCAGCCACCCTCTTCAAAAAGAGGGAAAAAAAGTTCGCATTCAGCGGAAGTTTTCTGCGTAATCCGCACCCCAGTCGCAACCACGTTCCTAAAAGCGACAGCCCCCGCAAAGGCGAGGGCTATTGTAATTAAAAGTTATAAGTTTCGGTAAAATGTTCCCGTGATTATAATATCAGTTAGCAGTGTGTTTAGTTTTAGTTCTTCAGTCATAGAGAGCGACCCACCCCGTCTTGCCCTTCTGTGTTCCTATAGGCAATCCACCCCACGCCTGGGCGGGAAAAAAGTTCGCATAATTCGGACTTCCCCTGAATCCTGATTCCTGTATCCTTTGCCCTTATTATAATTACAGGAACATATCACCACAATTATTCATTACTAATTACTCATTACTAATTGTAAAAAACCCCAAGTTGTGACAATTCTTCACAACCAGGTTGTGCATATATTCTTCCAGCCATTTGGGTTTCAGGTAGTTGTCGGGTAGGACGGCAAGGCAGAAAGCGTTGGGGTCGTTTCGGGGAATTTCCCCATGCTCTTTAATAATCTTTCGTCCAACGTAGCGTGCCATTTGAATAACAGCGGCGGCTTCATCGTAAGGGTCGGATGTCGCCAGTTCCAAGGTCTGCACCAAAGCGGTGTAGGCCTTTTTCAATTTTTTGGTGGCACGGGTGCTTTCGGCAGGAGTGGGACGAAGGGCGGCAATGTCCTGTTGCAAATCCAAATTGCCCTCGCCGTAAAGTTCCATACGGAAGGCACTTAATTTTTCTTTGGCATTGCGATAATCTTTTTCCGTCCAATTCTTTGGCAGGGCAATCATGGCATCAATGGATGCTTTAACTTCTCTGGGCGAACGGGAACTATGTTCCAATTTTTTCAATTCCCATTCACGGAAGAGTTTATTGCCCGCATCAATCAATTTCTTTTTCAGACGATAACGCTGACACCTTTCGGTGTTATTAAAATTCATTAGAAAAAATCCTTTCATTTCACAAAAACATAAATTTTTAATGTCAACATAAATATAAAATATGTTGACATCAAAAATTTATTATATCACGATTTTTTCATTTTTGGAAGAAGGAATTTTTTTGAAATGAAAGTGCCTGTTGAAATTCACAATTCATAATTCACAATGCACAATTTAATTAAGAATTAAGAATGCAGAATTAAGAATGATGGTAAAGTGTTCCTATGATTATAGTCGGGAATTTTCGCAAAGCGAAAATTGTCCATAATTATTCATTACTTATTATTAATTATTCATTATAAAAAATGTTCCTGTGATTAAACATTTTTTTATTGTTTATTGATTGTGTCTTATGGTATAATACCAATAAATATATGCTTGAACATTTTCCAGACAGTGTTTGGAAAATCTGTGTTTTTGGGATGATGGGACAATGAAGTTGCGTAATGAATGTTTAGATAAAGTTATAAGACAACTTGAGATGAGGTCAAAATGAGAACAAAAAAATTAGATGTGCATAGCGTGTCGGTTGCGGTCATGTTAGATAAACAAGGGGATTATATTTCCTTAACTGATATGGCAAAAGCCAAGTCCGAAGCTTCCAGAGCGGCTGATGTTATTAAGAACTGGCTCCGTTCACGCACTACATTGGAGTTTTTAGGAGCATGGGAATTGATGTATAATCCTGATTTTAAAGTGGTGGAATTCGACCACTTTAAACAAATGGCGGGGTTACACACATTTACTTTGAGCGTTAAAGAATGGATTGAAAAAACTAATGCCATTGGCATTAGGGTAACCGCTGGACGTTATGGTGGGACATATGCTCACAAGGATATTGCTTTTGAATTTGGTTCTGCCATTAATGCGGTTTTCAAACTCTATTTGATTAAAGAATATCAACGCTTGAAAGAGGCGGAAAATGATACCTTAGAGATTGAGTGGAATGTTAAGCGTTTTCTGACAAAAAACAATTATGTTATTCATACGGATGCCATTAAGAATTACATTTTGCCTGTGAAAAATATAGAGCGGTCAAAAGAATGGTTGGTTTATGCCAATGAAGCGGATATTTTGAATGTGGCATTATTTGGTTGTACGGCAAAAGAATGGCGGGATAGCCATCCTAATGTGGAAACTAATGTTAATATGCGTGATTATGCCACCATTATTCAGTTGACAGTTTTGTCTAATTTAGAAACCCATAATGCAGATATGATTAAGAATGGCGTGAGCAGGGAAGCACGGTTTGCCAAATTATCTGCCATTGCCAGTTATCAGTTAAGGGTCTTGACAGAAGCGGAAAACATTAAGGGATTGAATGATAAGAATTTGAAAATATTAAAATGAAGTGCTTATTACATTGCGTGATGCGGGTTGGAAAGTCCTTAGGTTTTGGGATGATGAGATAATGAGAAGTTTGGATAAATGTAAAAATAAAGTTTTGGAGTGTGGGAAATGGATGGCGAATTGAATAATTTTTATGCGAATGTTGCAGAGATTTTGCAAAATGCAAAAGGACAAGCCAAAACTGCGGTTAATCTTGCAATGGTTTACGCTTATTACAACATAGGCAGAATGATTGTTGAGGAGGAACAGAAGGGTGAAATACGGGTGGAATATGGCAAGTATGTTCTTCAAAATTTAGCAGAGTATTTGACCGGCAAATTTGGTAAAGAATATTCTAAAGATAATTTAGAACTTATGCGTAAGTTCTATCTTGTTTATTCAAAAGATGCAATTGGGGAAACACTGTTTCCCCAATTGGGAAATGGAATGGTGAAGGGTGTTGAAAGAAAATTCTGTTTAAGTTGGTCTCATTATTTGAAATTAATGCGGATTACTAATGTGGCATAGAGACGGTTTTGCCGTCAAAGGAAGAATTAGGGAAATTGTTGTCAGAGGATGGGAAAATAGTTGGGAAATTTTAAGGTTTTGGGATGATGGGATAAAGAAGAGTTCAGGTGAATGTAAAAATAAAGTTTTGAAGTATATTGAAAGTGAGGGGGATAAATGATTGCACTGAATGAATTTTATATTTTTCTTTCTGAACATGTAAGTATATCAGAAAGTTCTGCAAGACATTATGAAGGTGCCGTTAGGGCGGTCTCAAAAGATATGTTGAAAATTGGTGTTATCAATAAACACTTGGAAGAGATGAACGCAGTTGAATTTGAACTGGCGTTATTTTTAATTCTTCAAAACGAAGATTTTAAAGCGAAAAATACAAGGGGTAACAGTATGTATAGCAACGGATTAAAACAATATCAAAGTTTTTTAAAATGTGTTTTTCCAGATGATGCAAAATTAATTGTAGATAAAATTAAAGATGATACGAGGTTATCGGTTACGCAAAAAGATGCCATAGTTAAAGCAAGGGTAGGACAGGGGTTATTTAGAAAGAAAGTATTGGAAAAATATAAGAATTGCATTGTTTCTCATATCGCTGATCCAAGGTTGCTCATTGCCAGCCATATCAAACCTTGGTCAGTTTCTGATAATGAGGAAAGATTAAGTGCAGAAAATGGATTGTTGTTAAATTCTATCTACGATAAAATGTTTGATTTGGGTTTGATTTCTTTTAAGAATGATGGGAAAATAATTGTGTCTAAAACTATTTTGCAATCTGATAAAAATATCTTGAATGTAGATGAAAATACAAGCTTTGATTTGCATTGTACACCAGTTTTATTAAGGAACTTAGAATATCATAGAGATGTGGTATTTTTGAGATAAAAGATAGGAAAGTCATATAACATGTAATAAATTAGTATTCTATAAGATAGGATAATAGATTAAGGATTTTGTAGAAAAGTATGGGGTTAAGGACATAAGAAACTATTTTCTTTTGCCAAAACGTGGTGAAAAAGACCAAGCTGGCAATGCATGGTTTAATTTTTTAGACAGATTGAATTTGGGTAAAATTGGTATTCGCTTTCTTGCCCCTGAGGAAATATATGCTGATTATCTGCAAAATAAAACGAAGGATTTAACTGATTTGGACAAGACAGAAAATAAGTTCAAATTTATTACATCTAAATATGAAGAGGAAATTGAACAAGGGGATTTGATGGTTGCAGAACAAGATAAAGAGATTTGATTTTGTTTATTCGTATAATTTTTACGGACAAAATAAGATGATATTATAGGAAAAGTTAAGCGATGGTTTTGAGGTTGAATTGGATAATTGTTGACTGAAAAAAATAATTATAGTTTTGTAAAATAAAAATGTGAGTTGATTGTTATATATTGGCAAATATAATGTGGAGGGTTATTATGGGTGATTTAAAATTTCAACTAAAAACATTTGCTGATTGCGATTTGAATGACAGTTTTTTTGACAGTCTTAAGGCAGATTATGGGTATGAAGACTTTTCAAAATGGTTTCAAGGTAAAGCAGAAAAGAAAAAACCAGTGTATGTTTGTTTAGATGAACATGGGGGAACAAAGGCATTTCTTTATTTGAAGGATGATGAATGTGAGAAGATTACTTTGAAAGATAGAGAATTGTCGGCTGTATCAAGAATTAAGATTGGAACGTTAAAATTGTCAGATGACGTTCAAGGGCAGCGGTTAGGAGAAGGTGCTATTGGTTTGGCATTGTGGCATTGGCAACAACAATCTTGTGACGAAATTTATGTGACTGTTTTTGATAGTCATAAGGATTTAACTGATTTGTTGTTGAAATTTGGTTTTGAAAAAGTCGGTTATAAAAATGATACTGGGGAGGGAGTTTATGTTAAAGCTAAAAGCAATTTAGACCGCAGTAACGGTTATACTATGTTCCCCTATTTGAATAAAGATAAGTTAGAGTACACAAGAATGTTGCCGATATATCCCAAGTATCATGATACTCTTTTCTCTTATTCAAAATTAGAACGGACTAAACAGGAAGGAGAAAATATTGCCGCTGCAAATGGAATAACAAAGGTGTATATAGCTACGTCTGCAGAACTTCAACAGTACGATGTAGGAAAACCGGTTATGATTTATAGAATTGCAGACGATGATAAAATGTTTAAATCTGTTATAACTTCCTTTTGTACTATTGTTGGGGTTGATAGTGTTAAACAAAATGGACAGGAAAATATGTCTTTGCAGGAATTTATTAGTAAGGCAGGAAACAAAACTGTTTTTAATTATAGACAACTTGAGGGATTGTTTAGACAAGAAAATGTGGTGTTGTTGACTTTGGTGTATAATGGGTTCTTTGGAACAGGAAATAATGTTAATTTAAAAACCTTGGTTGATTGCAAGTGGTGGGACTTTAATAGGCATCTGTATTCTTATGAATATACACCTGAAACTTTTAAAAAGATATTGCGGTTGGGTAATGTTGACCCTGATAATGTGATAAGATAGGAGTAAATGCAATGTGTACTATTTTGTTATCAATTAAGCCGGAATATGCAGAAAAAATTTTTGCGGGGGAGAAATTATTTGAGTTTCGGCGTAATGTTGCCAATAAACAGCCTCAGAAAATAGTTATATATATGACGGCTCCTTATTCTCGGGTATATGGTGAAGTCATTGTGGAGAATGTTATTGAAGGTTCTCCTCGTGCTTTGTGGAGGGAAACTCATAATGCGGCAGGAATTTCTTATGCCAAGTTTATGGAGTATTTTACAGGGCGGGAAATGGCTTATGCTTATTGTTTGGGAAAAGTAAAAAGGTATCGCAATCCTAAAAAATTGGAAGAATATGGAATTAGTGCGGCTCCTCAATCATTTGTATATTTGGAGGAATAACTGTAATGGCTCAATATGAAATGAAATTGCAAAAGCAATATTATGATTTGACTTTAAGTGGAGAAAAGAGAGTGGAAATACGGCTTAACGATGAAAAGCGAAAAAATCTTAAAGTCGGTGATAGCATTATTTTTGAAAATATGGAAACCGGAGGCAGATTGAAGGTTGATGTTAATAAAGTCTGTTTCTTTAAGAGTTTTAAGGAATTGTTTTCTGTTGTAGATGCTAAATGTTTTGGTTGTGATATTAATTTTTTGCAAGAGGCATTGAAACACATATATGGAGCTAAAGATGAGGAAAATGGAGTTCTAGCTATTTACATGAAAAACCCGTGTACAGTATAAATTTTGTTTGCTCGCCGTCCTCTGGACGGCGTTTTTAAGTGTAAAATTATCTGCTTGACATATACACGCAATGCGTGTATAATTTGCTTATGATTAAATCGTTTGACGACAAAGAAACCGAAAAAATTTATTATCAGACCTATTCTAAAAAACTGCCCCAGTCAGTTCAACGGATTGCCCTTCGCAAAATGCTGATGATGGATGCGGCAGGGTGTGTGGACGATTTACGCATACCACCGGATAATCATTTGGAATTGTTGCAGGGTAGGTTAAAAGGGTTTTACAGTATTCGTGTAAATGCCCAATACCGTATTATATTTAAGGTACGGAATAATGATATTTATAATGTAAGGATTGTTGATTATCATTAGTGGAGGTGATGAAAATGGCAAAGATACAGACACCAAAAATCAGTGAAATTTTGTTGGAAGAGTTTATGCTTCCTTTGGGGCTTTCGGCTTATAAGGTTGCACAGGGGATTCATGTTCCCACATCCCGTATTCAGGATATTTTGCATGACAGGCGTAAGATTACGCCGGACACTTCTTTGCGGTTGGCAAAGTTCTTCGGTTTGTCCGACTGTTATTTTCTCAATTTGCAAAATGACATTGATGTGCGAAATATGAAGGCAGAACTTGCGGATGAGATTGAGTCCATCACAGAGTTTCAAGTTGCGTTGTAATTATAAAAACCCTGCCGCTGGCGGGGTTTTTTGGTAGTTGTAAGTTAGAAGTTAAAAGTTATAAATTGTGGTAAAATGTTCCTGTGAATATGGCAGGTCAGTTCGCAAATGCGGACTTTTTATTTTATTTCATTGATAAAAAGATAAAAATTTTGTATTATGTACCAAATTTGACCAGTCAATAATGCTACAATTATTGCAAGATAATTTCACAACGATTACCGTATGGGCTTGTGATGATGGTGTTTTATGAAAGGAGTGATTGCACCATGTCAGCCAGGCGAGTTTTAGTAACACGGCGTAAGCATGCCCATTATGGTACTCTGATTCTGGTGGAGGGGAAACCCGCCATTCAGGTCAAGTCCGGCAAGACCTTTGACTATGTTACGGTTGAGGAGATTGTTGAGGATGTGTACGGGGTACCTGTGAGAATTGTGGAAGAGAAAACTAAATAGGTAATTAGGTAGTTATTTTCATTTTGAAACATAAACGATCAGTTATATTCATTAACACATGCTGCGTACGAGAGTAATCGGTGTGAATTATGCCGGGACAGATGAGATTTTTCGTCTGTCCCGGTTTTCTTTTGCCAATAACGGCATCAGCCGTTATTAAATAGATACGGACTACGCCGGCGTAGGTTAGGCAGTACTGCCTTCTGTAAAAAATTTTAGTTTTTGCAGGAGGTAAATATGCAAAATTCTACTTGTAGTCAAACAAACTTTTCTGAGTTACTTCTGTCCACTCAGAACTTCAACCAAGCAGCCCGTAACGAGATAGGGGAAATGTATTTTCCTTTATTAAACAAGTTGGCTCACAAATTCAAATACAAGTTATTTCTCGGTGAGGATGATGCGGTGGGTGAGGCGTGTGTTGCTTTCACAGAAGCGTTGGGCAGTTTTAACGGTGGCGACCAAAAGGAATTTGAAAATTACATTTCCAAAGCGGTCTTCAATCGGTTTAACCGCAAAATGCGTGCTAATCTTGAAAAATGTAAGGCGGAATGTTCGGTTGAGCGGGAAGTAGATTCTTTGGTTAATAGTTATGGACTTGATCACTCTATGGATTATTACTTAAAAGAATTACATTCTATACTGACGGAACGGCAATATAAGATTGTGCTTTTGCGGTTGGATGAGATAAGTGATGCTGAAATCGCAAAACAACTGGGAATATGCCGCAGGTCTGTGAATTATGAGTTGACACAGATTAGAAAAGTTGTCAGGGATAAGTTATTCTGCAGATAAGTTATCCGAAAATTTGGAGGGTTGAAATATATCCTTCAATTTTTTTGAAAAATTTTTGCACACTTTTTCACTTTTACGACCTTTTAGTAAGTGAAGGCACCGATGAGGTACCAATCGGGAGTTTTCAAATTTGGAGAGAAAGGAGATTTTATAAGATGGCAAGCAGTGTTGAAAAAACTTTGCTGGGCCGCACTCTTACCCTCAGTATTAATGATGGGGTAACGGTGAGCGGCAATGCAAAAGTTAAAAACCGCAGTTTTAATTCCATCAATCCTGAGGCGTCTGATACTTCTATGTTTAATGTGGCGAAGGCGTTGGGCGGTTTGATGTCCAAAACTGTGACTAAGGTTACCTTCAACGATAAGAATTTGTTGCAGGAAGTTGAAAATGCGTAAGCAGAAAGGAGTTTTTATGAACAAGGATTTGAAAAACCTGTTGCAGTTAGTAATTAAGGCAGGTATTGAACAGGGCATACTGGGCGGCAGCAGCCGTGTGTGCCGCAAACAGAGGGGAGCGGCTGAGCGTAAGCCGTCCCCAAAAGTTCAGAGTAATGAGAAAGGAAAGGAGGAATAAGCATGGAAGGTAGTGTATCTTTGATTTTGGTCTTTTTGGATGACAATAATGATGAAAAGTCCATTGCCATTAAAGACCCGAAGATGGATATGTCTTTGGAAGAGGTTACGGATGCGATGGAAGCAATCATTGACAGTGATGCTATTTTGACTGCGTCCGGCAATCATTTGGCATCCGTGTCCCAATGTTATTACAAGACCATAACTATTACCCGTCCCGAACCGGAAGAAGGGGAATAATTCAGGGCTAAGGGCTAAGGGTGAAGGGCGGAGAATAATGCGCAATGCGTAATTGTGGTAAAGAGTTCCGGTGATTATATGTTGGGTTTCAGGTGTGCGGGGTTATGTGAACCCTCGTCCGCCCCTAAAGGGGCGGGGGACCGTCTAAAGGAACACAGAAAGACGGTGGTGGGGTGAGCAATTACGCTGTCGCTAATGAAAAGATAAAATCTTAAAGCTTAAAGTTTATGAATGCTTCGCATAATGCAAAAACACCCGTCTGCCCCTGTGTTCCTGTGGGCAGCCACCCTCTTTAGAAAGAGGGAAAAAAGTTCGCATTAAGCGTACCTTCCCTGTATCCTGATTCCTGAATCCTTTACCCTAATTTTTAATTTCTTTGAAAGGAGTTAGTTTATGTTAGTGCGAAATGTTAAACAGGTTTCGGCGGAGGAACTGCTGAAGATGGCAGAGGCGGCTAGGGGCAAGATTGATACAATCTATTTGCACTGGACTGCTTGTGCTTATGGTCAGGTGTTTGACGATTATCATTTGTGTATTGGTAAAGATGGTAATTTTGAAACATCTTCAGAGATGTTTGATTTGGCAGAGAAAAAATCACACACTTGGTTACGGAATAGTGGCAGTGTTGGTATTGCCATTGAGGCGGCACGGGGTGCAAAGGTGGATAAAGATGGGATTATCAATTACGGCAAGTATGCTCAGCCCACCCGTGAGCAGGCAGAGGGCTTGGCGTTGGCAGTAGCCATCATTTGTAAAGGGGCAGGTATTCCCATTGATAAGGACACGGTTATGACTCATGCGGAGATTGCGGATATTGACGGGTATGGAATTTTTGACAGCGACCCGGATATGCGATGGGATTTGCTCCGACTGCCCTTTGCGGCGAATATGTCGGGAGGGGACTATATCCGCAAACTTGCCGCTGGCAAGTTTTGGGGAATGAGTAATTAGTAATTAGTAATGAGTAATTGTGGTAAAGAGTTCCGGTGATTAGAACAGGGAAAGTTGGTAGAGTGCGAAAGTAACCCTCTCCTTGGGGAGAGGGGCAGGGGTGTGGGGAAACATATGATTAGGTTGCTACTTCTAATCTATGGTGTCAACCTAATTGCTCACCCCACCACCGACCTAAAAAAAACTGTGTCGGTCCCCCGCCCCTTTAGGGGCGGACGAGAGTTCGCATCAAGCGACTTTCCCTAAATCCTGATTCCTAAATCCTTTACCCTGATTTTGAAAGGAGGAAAAATGGAACTGAACGAGATTTTGCAGAGTGCCAGTAATTATGGTTTCCCTATGCTCATAAGTTGTTATTTGCTTGTGAGAATGGAAAACCGTATGAACGAACTGACAGAGGCACTGAACAAACTTTGTGTGGCGTTGGAACACAAATAAAAAATCCTGTGGCATTGCCACGGGATTTTTTATTTTTATGCTTTTTTCCATTGTTTAATAATTTCCTTTTTGCTCAATGATGTCCAGCCCAAATCGTCAATGGTGAGTTTGGCTTCGCCGATAAGGAACCGCCGGGCATCAGCGTTGTGCAGGCGGATGTGCCAAAGGTTCGGTATGCCCGCATCCTTCGTCCAGTTTGTAAATTCCTCGCTCAACAGGTAATCCACAAATCTTTGGGCATCTTCCGGGGATTTTGTACCCCGCATAATGCCTACACCGCTATACAGGCAACGGTTGGCATCCATAATGACGGAGGCATAAAGGTTGGGCGCCTGCTTTTCCAAAGTGAGGGCCTTGCTCAAAGGCAGGATGGTCACTGCTTTTTTGCCCTTCATAATTTCTTTGACCGCATCTTCCCGGTTGGATACGAATTTAATTTTTTGTTTGTTGAATTCGTGGGCAAAATTCAAAGCGGCAGTTTCCCCCTGTACCTGCCACATACTGACGATTCCTGAATAGACGGTGGGGGAAATTTCGTATTCCTCCAAGACAATTTCATCCTTCAGGTTTTTGACAATCAAGTCAATCCAGCCCTCCGGGGCAAAGAGTCCCAAATCGTGCAAGGACTCCGTATTGCTGAGAAATCCCAAATAATCCACCCACAAATTAGTCCACATACCTTTGCGTGGTTGGGTCTGGACGGGCAGGTCGGAAAGTTGCCGGGATATATAAGGTACAAGCATATTGGCACGCTCTGCCAAATAAAAGTCGTCTTGGTTCGGCCCCACAACGCAGTCAATATTTTTTTTGTAAAGATGGTTTAACTGTTCTACAAATTTTTCCTGTGGCAGATAAACAACATCCACGGGCAATCCTGTGGCTCTGGTGAAGCCGCTGGCAATGGTGGCAGTGATATCCGCCGGCAGGGTGCTGGCAATTTTCAATGATTTTGCCGGCTCGGCATGGGCTATGCCGGTTGCCAAAAGAACAGTCAAAAATAATATCTGAAAAAACTTTTTCATAATGACACCAATTTAATGTATAATGATTATAGCACAAAAAATAAAAAAAGGAAGTATTTTTATGTTAAAGGGAATTAAGGTTTTAGATTTTTCCAAATGGCTGCCCGGCCAGTACTGCGGTATGATGCTTGCGGACTATGGGGCAGAGGTGATCAAACTGGAGTCGCCCAAGGGGGATGACCCCCGCCGTTTCACGCCGCAAAAGGCGGAGAATATGAGTTATTGGCACATGATGCTGAACCGCAACAAGAGGGATGTGGTAATTGATTTGAAGTCAGAGGCAGGGGTGGCAAAGTTGAAGGAACTTTTGCAAACTGCGGATGTGTTTTTGGAGGGGTTCCGTCCCGGTTATTTGGCACAGTATGGCTTGGACTATGAGCATGTCAAAAAGATAAACCCCAAAATTATCTATGTTTCCATCACGGGTTTCGGGCAGAACTCCCACAAGCCAGGGCATGATTTGAATGTGATAGGGCTTTCCTCGTTAAGTTGTTTGGACGGGGGGCAGGATGTGGCTTTGCCGGATGCCCAAATGAGCGCCATTACGGGGGCCACCAATGCCTTTGCCACTATTTGTATGTGCCTGTTCAACCGTATCCAAACGGGGGAGGGCAGGTATTTGGATGTGAGTATGTACGCTGCGGCGTTGAATATGAAACTGACCGGCATTGCCGCCCTGTATGGCTGTGCGGAGCAGCATTGCAAGCCCTTCAGCCGGGTGAGCCATTATTACGGGGTGTACCGTTGCAAGGACGGGCGGCATATTACGGTGGGGACGATTGAGCCGAAGTTTTGGCAAAAACTTTGCGGACTGCTGGAATGCCCGGAAATTTTGGACAGGCAATTTGATTTTGAACACGAGGATGAACTGATAAAAATTATTAGTGACAGGTTTGCCACCAAGACCCTGGCGGAATGGCTGGCAAAGATTGGGGATGAGGAGTTTTGCGTAACACCGGTTTCAACTTTGCCGGAGGCCTTGGCAAGTGAATTGACTGCCCGACAGAATATCCTGACGCAGGTGGAAGACAGGGAATACGGGACATTGCATTACATCGGTTATCCGGTCAAAATTTCCGGTTATGAGCAGAGGAATCCCAAAAGGGCGGAGCGTTTGGGGGAAAGCAACGGCAAGATTTGAAATTGTCAAGGAAAAATTTAATGAAATAAAAATTGACATATAATATCTATGATACTAAAATAGATAATACTTATTTTATGGGCGGAGGGTAGAAAATGTTAGATATGAAATTTGTGCGTGAGAATCCTGATGCGGTTGTGGCGGCAGTGAAGAAACGCAACGGAAATTTAGATTTGACAGAGTTTTTGGCGTTGGACAAGGAACGCCGTGAGATTGTTCAAAGCGTGGAGCAGTTAAAAAAGCAACGCAATGACGCTTCCCAAGAAATTGGCAAGTTAAAGAAGGCAGGGCAGAACGCTGATGCCCAACAGGTGGCAGTCCGTGCTCTGGGTGAAGATATTGCCAAACAGGATGAAAAACTTGGTGTTATTGAGCAGAAGTTAAAAGCGATTCTGCTGACTATTCCCAATATTCCGGCGGAGGATGTGCCGGTGGGCAAGGATGATTCCTGCAATCCTGTCATCCGCACCATTGGCGAGCCACGCAAGTTTGATTTCACCCCCAAACCCCATTGGGAGATTGGGGAAAATCTTGGCATTTTAGATTTTGAACGGGGCGTAAAGGTCAGCGGTGCCCGCTATGTATTTTACAAGGGCTTGGGCAGCCGTTTGGAACGCAGTGTTATTGAATTCTTTTTAGATTTACACACTCAAAAACACGGCTATACTGAGTTTTTCCCGCCTTATATTGTGAACGGTGCCAGTATGCAGGGCACGGGTCAATTACCCAAGTTCGCCGAGGATATGTATAAATTGGAAAATGGGGATATGTATTTAATTCCCACAGCGGAAGTGCCTATTACCAATTTACATCGGGATGAGGTCTTGAAGGCGGAGGATTTGCCTTTGAAATATACCGCTTATAGTGCTTGCTTCAGAGCGGAGGCGGGGGCTGCGGGGCGTGACACCCGTGGACTGATCCGTATGCATCAGTTTAACAAGGTGGAACTGGTCAAATTCACCAAGCCGGAAGAAAGTTGGGCAGAGTTGGACAAGTTGACTCATGATGCGGAGGAGGTTCTGCAAATTTTGGGTCTGCCCTATCATGTGGTACGCCTGTGTACCGGCGACTTGGGCTTCAGCAGCGCCACCACTTATGATTTGGAAGTTTGGCTGCCGGCGGCGAACTGCTATCGGGAAATTTCTTCCTGCTCCAATTTCCTGGACTTCCAGGCAAGAAGGGCGAACATCAAGTTCAGACGGGATGCCAAGTCCAAGCCGGAATTGGTACATACCTTGAATGGCAGCGGCGTGGCAGTAGGCCGCACAGTGGCCGCCATTTTGGAGAACTATCAAAATGCGGACGGTTCTGTAACCGTGCCAGAAGCATTGAGAAAATATATGGGCGTGGATGTTATTACGAAGGCGTGTAAATAATGAGTAATTAGTAATGAGTAATGAATAATTGCGGTAAAATGTTCCTGTGATTAGAGCAGGGAAGTTGGCAGAGTGAGAACTTTTTATTTTAATCAAAGGAACATATTACCATAACTTTAAGTTTTAAGATTTTAACTTTTAATTTCTTTGATGTTCCTGTGATTATAATTAGGTTTCAGGTGTGCGGAGTTATGCGAACCCTCGTCCGCCCCTAAAGGGGCGGGGGACCGACACAGTTTTTAAGGTCGGTGGTGGGGTGAGCAATTAGGATGATACATCCAATTAGAAATGTGAATTTTGAAATGTGAAATTTCGGTAAAATGTTCCTGTGATTATAGCAGGATGGTTAGAGGTTATACGAAAGTAACAGGGGTGTGGGGAAAAGTAGGATAAGAATGAAAGAGCAAGACACAGAGTCAGTTGTTAAGAAAACAATGGAATATTATCAGAAGAAATATTGCCTGCAAGGGTGGGCGTTTCTTTTCCTGATGCCGGTATTGAATTTTATTTTGCCGCAGGATTGGGGCTTGGAAAACAGTGTAGTGGAAAATCTGCAAATGATTTTTGTACTGCTGACTTTGTATTGGTGCCTGGCTATGGCACGCCAAAAAGATTTGCCCGATTGGGGCGGTAGCACCCCCGCTTTTTGGTACGCCGGTTTTTTGATGACCTTGCTTTTAATAGGCAGGGAAATCAGTTGGGGGCGTGCTTTCTTCCCCTCAAAATTAGGTTATGCAATGATTCAATGGGAGGAAATGGGGCTTTACGGCAAAGTGGCACATCCTTTGATAGCCATTTTAATTGCTCTCACCCTTTGGTGTTTGTGGCGGTCCAAGTTTTGGATTTTTGTGCAAAGGATGTGGAAACATTTTGCTTACCCGGAAATTATTTTGTTGCTTATATTTGTTTTTACCCAATATGTAGCGGAACACATGAGCATTGCTTTTTGGCACGGTGAACTGGCTGAGGAATTGGCGGAAACTGGCGCCTATATTGTTATTGAATGGCTGGTGCGGGGGACTGCGGCAGATTACAAGAAAGGAGAGTGGGCATGAAAAAACACGGCTACTTTCAACTTTCCCGGGAGGATGTAACAAGTTTGGCGGAGGAATACGGTTCTCCCTTATTGGTGCTTTCATTGCAACAGGTGGAGGCAAATTATAAAAGGTTGCGGCGGTATCTGCCCCGGGTGAAGGTGCATTATGCTATCAAGGCCAATCCCCACCCGGAAATTTTACGCACCATGATTAAACTGGGCTCTAACTTTGATGTTGCCAGTGACGGGGAGATGCGGTTGCTGAACAGCATGGGTGTCAAGGGCGAAAAAATGATTTATGCCAACCCCATGAAAACATCCGGCGGCTTGCGTGCCTGCACGGAGTGCCGTGTAACCCGTATGACTTTTGACTGCAAATCGGAATTAGACAAGATTGCCAAAGTGTTGCCCAATGCAACCGTACTTTTGCGGCTGAGAATAGACAATTCGTCCGCCCATGTTGATTTGAACAAGAAATTTGGCGCCGGCAGGGAACAGGCGCTTGAACTGATGCAATATGCCAAGAGTTTGGGACTGGATATGGCAGGCATTGCTTTCCATGTGGGCAGTCAGACCGTCATGGCAGACCCCTATCTTCGGGCGATGGATGTGGCCCGTGAGGTTTTTGAAGAGGCCGCAGAGCAGGGTCTGAATTTGAGAATATTGGATATCGGTGGCGGTTTCCCCATTCCCGAAACTCATGGTAAATTCAATTTGTCCGAAATGTTGAAACAGATAAATGCCCGTCTGGAAGAGGATTTCCCGGAAACGGAGATTTGGTGCGAGCCGGGACGGTATATTTGTGGCACGGCGGTCAATCTGATTACCAGTGTCATTGGGGTAACAGAGCGTGGCGGACAACCTTGGTATTTTCTTGACGAAGGACTTTATGGGACTTTCAGCGGCGTAATTTTTGACCAATGGGACTTCCGTTTAATTGCCATGAAAGATACGGATGAGGACGAGGTGGAGGCAACTTTTGCCGGCCCCAGTTGCGATTCTTTGGATATTATGTTCCGTGGTTGTATGACGGTGCCTTTGAATGTGGGCGACTTGCTGTTAGTGCCTGCCTGCGGCGCTTATACCAGTGCCAGTGCCACAACTTTCAACGGTTTCAGCACTGCAAAATATGTGGTTTGGGAACAGGTTAAGGATTAATAAGTGGAGAGATTGCAGGAGTTCATCAACCAAAAATTAAAACCTTGGTGGAAAAGCATTGCGGTAGGGGACAAGATTTGTCTTTTGGCGGTGCTTTTTATTTTTGTTCTCAGTTACTTCTACATTCAGGAACAGAACACGCTTAAAGCACAACGGAGTGCGGATGGCTTGAACAGGGAAGAACGCTTAAATGTGCGTAAAAATGTGGTGGTGCTGGGGGTGGACCAACTGGTGGAGGAGGACAATGGTCAACGCACGGATACTATTTTTGTGATGATGTTTGACCCGGAAAAAGGCCATTGCTCTTTGCTGAATGTGCCCCGTGACACCCGGGTACAAATGGAAATAGACGGACAGCCGGACTATAGCAAAATCAATGCGGCTTTCACCTATGGCGGCGTGAAGAACACCATGCATGTGTTGGAGGATTTTTTAGGAATTCAGATTGATCATTATTTGCTGATAGATGTGAGCGGGTTCAAGCGTTTGGTGGATGCCATTGGGGGTGTGGATATTTATGTGGACCGGGACATGAAATATGACGATTTCAAACAGGGTCTGCATATTGATTTGAAAGCGGGGCAACAACATCTGGATGGGGAAAAGGCCATGCAGTATGTGCGTTTCCGCCGTGAGTATGGCGACATTTCCCGTATCCGCCGCCAGCAAAGATTCCTTTGGGCAGTGCAACAGAAAATTGTCAGCGGACAAATGCTGATGAAAATTCCCGGGCTGACGAAGGAACTGATGAATATGGTGCGGACGAATTTGTCTATAACGGATATTCTGCCAATGGCACGCACGCTGTATGATATGGTCCGTAACAATGCTTTCCGTATGAGCATGGTGCCAGGTTCGTCAGAATATTTGTACGATATTGCCTATTGGACACCTCATGTTATGGAAACCCGTCAGATGGTGGCGGACTTGCAGGGGGTGCCGTTTGAAGGACGGCTGGTGGAGGCCGCAACGGCTTTGGCAGAAACCTATTCCGAAAGCGTACATAAGGGCAGGGTTTGGCAACGGGAGCATGACTTGTTGGAGGAACAGGAAAAACAGGTGAAGGTTGTGGAAGAACCCCCGAAGGTCTTGGAAGAAGAGGAAGCGGAGCAGGAGGAGCAGAAACCGCAAAAGAGCAAAAAGAAAAGACGTTCCAAACGCAAGAAAAAAGATAAATGAGAAGACCCTGTTTAACAAGGGTCTTTTCTTTAATTACAAATACTTTTAATTTACAGAATTTTATGCTACAATATATATGTATTCTTTTGCTTTAAGGCAGAAATACAATGATTGCATTGGAGGGAAAAATGCGGGACGAGATACATGTTATTACAGACAGTTTGGGTTGTGTGTCTGAAACAGAATATATAAAAGACCCCCGTGTACATGAGTTGCGGCTTACGGTGCGGCACGGGGATTTGGAATGGTATGACGGTGACAAATCCACAGCGGAAATGGTGGAGATGATTAACAAAAGCGGCAAACTGCCCACCACCAGCCAACCCCCGCTGGGTGAAGTTATTGAATTATTTACACAGTTGGCAAAGGAGGGCAAAAAAGTTTTTGCCATCAATGTTGACCATGTGCTCAGCGGCACCCATGCTACTTTTGTCATGGCGGCAAAGCAGGTCATGGAAGAAATGCCCGGTGCGGATATCCGTGTGCTGGATTCTTTCACCGCATCCAGTCCCATTGCGGGCCTGGTGGGTGATGTGCTGGCATTGATTGATGAAGGCAAAAGTATTGATGAAATAGAACAATGGACGAAGGATGCCATTGGCCGCATGAACAGTTTTTTCAGTGTGGAAACTTTGGAGTATTTGCAAAAAGGCGGCCGTATCGGCAAGATGGCAGGCCTTTTAGGGTCCATTTTAGGTATCAGACCTATCACCAATTTGGGCGTACACACGGACGGTCAGTTGATTCCCATTGATAAAATGCGTACCCGCAAAAAAGTGTTGAACCGCCTGGTGGAGTTGGCGGAGGAAAATGCGCCTGTGGAACGGATTTATATTGCCAACTGTGAATGTTGGGATGACGCCAAAACAGTGCAGGGCATCTTGGAAGAAAAATTCCCCGGCGTGCCCATTCTGTCCACCAGTGTGGGTACGGTGCTGGCTGCTCATTTAGGGCCGGGGGCATTTGGTGTGTTTGTTCGCAAAAAAGTATAAGGAGGCAAAGGTGGCCAAAGAAATTATTACCGGTAAGGAATTCCGGGCAATGCTCCTGGGGGCTTACCACAGTTTTGAAAAGAATTTTGAAATTATCAATAATTTAAATGTGTTCCCCGTGCCGGACGGCGATACGGGAACCAATATGTTGCACACCATGACCAATGTGGCGAAGGCCATAAGTGCCATGAATGACAATCAGGATGTGGGTGACATAGGCGCGCAAATGGCAAAGGCGGCCATTATGGGTGCCCGTGGCAATTCCGGCGTAATTCTTTCCCAGTTGCTCCGTGGCATTGGCAAGGGCGTGGCGGGGAAAAAATCTGTGGACACCATCGGTATCGGCAAGGCCTTCCAATACGGTATTCTTTATGCTTACCGCAGTGTGGCAAATCCCGTAAATGGTACGATTTTAAGCGTGGCAAGGGCTATGGCAAAAGGCACTTATCATATTGCCCGTACCAGTAATGATTTGGAAGCGGTTTTAACAGAACTCATCAGTTGTGGTGAAAAAGAACTGGCACGGACCCCGGAGCAGTTGCCTGCCTTGAAAGCCGCAGGCGTGGTGGATGCCGGCGGTCAGGGGCTTATTTGTTTCTTTAAGGGATGTTTAAGCGGTTTGCGGGGTGAGGACTGTGCGGTTATTGAAGTGGCACAGGCAACACCCAAGATTACACCTACAGCAGAAGAACCATTGGATTTGGAATTTCCCTATTGTACGGAATTCATTGTCAAAGAAGCCAATATAACGAAGGAAGCAGTGCAGGACGCTTTGAAGAATATGGGCAACAGTATGATTGTGGCGGTGATGGAAGATATTGTCAAAGTCCACATTCACACCAAACATCCCGGCGATGCCTTGAACAAGGCACAAGAGTGGGGAACATTACACGACATCAAAATCAACAATATGGTTGATGAACATAACGAGCGTCTCTTTGTGGAGCAAAAACCGGCACCGCAGAAGAAGGGCAAAGTTGGCGTGTTGACGGTGGCACCGGGTCAGGGACTGGCGGTAATGATGCACAAAATGGGTGCGGCGGGCATTATCAGCGGCGGCCAGAGTATGAACCCGTCCGTAGAAGATTTTGTCAATATTATCAATTTGGGCGAATATGACTCCTATATCATTCTGCCGAATAACAAGAATATTATTTTGGCGGCGGAACAGGTACGGAAACTCTTGGGTGCAGAAAAGGTCAACTATGTTGGCACCACCAATATAGCACAGGGGTTGGCGGCACTTTTGCATTTTGACCCTGAACGGACAGCGGAGGAAAACCGTGCGGTTATGACCCGTGGGGCGCATGATGCCATTGGCGGCAGTGTTACACAGGCGGTACGGGATAGTGTGGTTGGCGGCATTACGGTACACAAAGGCGATTTCCTTGGCTTGATAAATGAAAAAATCACCTGCACCGGCAACAGCATTGAAGATGCTTTGCAGAAGATGCTGACGGGCAAGGATTACGAGTTAATCAGTATTTATTATGGCGATACATTAAACGAAGAGGAAGCACAAAAATACGCAGAATACATTGAAGGCCTTGGGGATTTTGAAGTGGAATGCTTCCCCGGCGGCCAACCCAATTATCCGTTGATTTTAGTGATGGAATAAAAAAAGAAAAATAAAATAACGCCACTGCGTTTTGCAGTGGCGTTATTTTATTTCCTGCTCAAGATTGTCAAAGTCAGGTGTTGAGAAAAATTCACCGAGTGTTATTTCCAAGCCATCACAAAGTTTTTAGTTTCTAATGATAAATTCGTAATACCTTATTGACAAAGGGAAAGATAAGTTTTAAAATAAAGAATGTTATTATAAACACTACTGTTTGATAGGAGATGAAGAAAATGAAAAAAATATTTAGTTTTTTATTTGTTGTATTATTTTTAATTTTTAGCATTGTGCCTTCTGTTTCTAATGCAGAGATTTCCATTCCTAGTAATGCTCGTCCAGTAGAAGATCTTTGTCAGGAAATTTCTGATTTTGCAGATTATGTAAAACATAAATATGGGGATAGGGAAGTCGGAATGCAAGTAAGTCGGAAATATGGCAACAAGCCGGTTCTTATTGTTGGTAGATTTAAAGCAATAGAAAGAGGGGAAATGAAATTATCCTCTTTGGATAAAGCTTATAGCTATAGCGCATACATTGCACCATCATCCGATAATAAAGCTTTACTTTCAAATTATAAAGCTGACAAAGGAGATATAATTTTGGTAAAAGGAATATTATATAAGGGTTTAAATTATGCTGAAATAGGTGTGTTGTTGGGCTTGAATGATTTTGCAAGCCTTTTTGGTGGTGGTGGAATGTTTCAAATACAGGCTACTGGTACATCTTTTACTAACTTAACAAAAGGGGAATCGGAAGGTGGCGGATTTTGGAGTGTTCTATTTGGTGCCGGTGGAGTTGTCGCTTTAGTGGGAGTAGGGTATTTCTTTTACAAAAAGCGTTACGGGGGAGATTTGCCAAAATTTAATTCGCAAGATATTAAGGATAAAACGATGTGTTTTGCTAATAAAATTAAGGATAATGTTAATATTGATGATGTTAAAGTGAAGGCAGAAGAAGTTAAACAAAAAGCCAATGATCAAGTTAATAAGTTGAAAAACATTACAAAGAAGTAGTATATGAATATTTTAGCAGTAAAGCAAGTTTTCAATATTTAAATTGCAGGCATTAACAATAATAAACGTCCCGATAAGGGACGTTTATGTTATAAAAATTGAACTATATAAATAACATAAGAAAACTTCACTTGAAATATTGTATATGAATTCTTGTGGTGAAATTATAAAAACCGCTCTTGTTTTCGTAGGTTTTTACTTGACAAAAAATCATTTTGGTATTACTGGAGGTGATAGTATGACTTTCACAGTTAAAATGAATGAAAAAGAGAGTTGCATGGTAAAAGATTTTGCCCATTTACAGGGAACAACAGTGTCTGATATTATCCGTAAAGCGGTACTTGAACATATTGAAGATGAACTGGATTTGGCGGCTTATGAGCAAGCGTATGCTGACTATCTCAAAAATCCTAAAACCTACACTTTGGACGAAGTGGAAAAGGAAATTTTGGCACAATGAAATATCGTTTGGTTTTGTCTGAAAATGCCAGATGGAAAAGGTTAAGGTAAAAAATTAGAAATATGCTATTAAAAAAGCCCCTGCTTTCGCAGGGGCTTTTGTGTTATGAAAAGATGTCTATTTTTTTGTTAAGTTCTTCCGTAAGCGTCAGCAGGTTGGCTACATCTTCACCGTGCTGTTTGTGGTAGCCGATGCCCAGGTCAATGGTCATATCCCAGTCCGCAGGAATGCTTACCAACCCGGGATAACTTTTGGTGGTGTAAAGCAATACTACGCAGTTGCTCATGAAGGTTCTTGCAACCAATGAAGAATCATAAAGGTCAATGTCAACAATGTTAATGTCCGGCTCGTTTTTGTGCAGGTATTCTCGAAGTTGGTCTTCGGACTTGCCGATGCCTTTGCGGTACATCAGCAGGGTCAGGCCACGCAAATCTTTGAAGGAAATTTTTTTCTTTTTGGCCAAAGGTGAATTTTCGGAAACGCCGATATGCTGGGGCATTTTCCGCAACAGGAGAAAGTCAAGATTTTCCAGATGGTGATGGTAGTTCATCATATTTTCCGACATAATGTCAAAGGTATGAATATTGAAAAGGTCAAAGTAGTATTTAAGCGGAAAGTCCAAAAAATGCAGGGTGACATTGGGATAGATTTTTTGATATTCCCGACAGATTTTGGGCAGTGAAATTCCCGGCAGATTTGGAAGGGAGCCGATACGCAAAGAATGAATCCCCGCTGCGGTTTCGTTGCATTTTCTCAACAGCCCCTGATAGGAGTCCATAATGCCGGTTGATTCGCTGAAAAACATCAGTCCCGCTTTGGTGAAAACAGTTCCCTTGGCACT
>JAZLLX010000084.1:0-1012 GCA_045598345.1 Acidaminococcaceae bacterium
TAGCACCGTAAGGAGGGTGACTTGGAGATTCCGCCCGCCGTTGGCGTGCGGAATGGTGAGGGGCAACCGCTTAGCACCGTAAGGAGGGTGACTTGGAGATTCCGCCCGCCGTTGGCGTGCGGAATGGTGGGCGCCTTAACCGTCTGGTGGGGAGAAGCATGGGCGGCGGCACCACGAGAGAGGTTAACTTTCAACTCGTGCGCCGCCGCCCATTGTTGTCACCGTGCGCACACGTTCACCATTCCGCGAGCGACCAAAGGGAGCGAAGCGGAATCTCCAAGGTTAACCGTTGCACCTCACCATTCCGCAAGGCTGCGTAGCAGCCAAAGCTGTCCTCAAGGTTAACCGTTGCACGCAGCCTAAGCGGAACCTCATGGTTAACGATAAGACCCTTATTTCTTCATTTCCTTCCTGATTTCTTCAATAACACTTTTCACCTGCTTTTCCCAAGAGTCTATATTTCTAAAAATTCCTCTCTCTGTCACTAACTCCTTCCACTCAGGATTCTTAGCTTTTATCAATTCCAATTTCTCCTTCCTGGACATATTTTTCATTTGATTTTCACGATTAATTGCAGACTTATAATCTGGAAATTCTTCAAAGTATACACAATATTCACAATTATATTTATCCGTGAAAGATCCTTTATAATAATGCTTTTTATGTTGGCATACACGCCTTACTATATCTGTTGTACATCCGGTATATAACACATTGTGATTTTTGTTTGTCATAATGTAGGTAAATCCTGATTTCATCTTTGCATTTTTTAATATGATTCACTGGATTTCAAAAATACATTACATAAATCGGTTTGTCAAGGATATCCACCACAAAAATCAACTGTTGATTATCAAGCAATTAAAGAAATCATTGATCTGGGTTAACAATCATTACTTAACTACATTTCCCAACTTCAGAACAATCTTGAATGTTTTCCGAGCCAGTGACTCAGTTAACGTTAGTCGTTAGACGTTAGACGTTAGGGATTAACGGGTTTCAGGTAACGTTG
>JAZLLX010000085.1:0-4331 GCA_045598345.1 Acidaminococcaceae bacterium
TATACAGAGAACGGCATACGGTTTTAAGAACATAAACAATCTGTTTGCAATGATAATGTTGCAATGTGGAAACTATGATATAACGTTGCCAGGCAGATAATTTCAGATGTTTTTACCCACACATTCTGATGATGAGCCTAATTTTGACACAATTTGCTAATATATTAAAAATGGAAAGGAAGTAAGAAAGTGGAAGTTGGAAAAATTTATCATGGTTTTTTAGTGAAGGAAAAAACTTATGTGGAGGATGTGCATTCTGATTGTTATTTGATGGAACACACTAAAAGCGGGGCACGGCTTTTGTATTTGCAAAACTCTGACGACAATAAGGTGTTTTCCATTGGCTTCAGGACTCCCTCCCGTGACGATACGGGGGTTGCCCATATTCTTGAGCATAGCAGTTTGTGCGGTTCCCGCAAGTATCATTTGAAAGAACCCTTTATTGAACTTGCTAAGGGTTCTTTGAATACATTTCTAAATGCTATGACTTATCCTGATAAAACAATTTATCCTTTGGCAAGCCGTAATGACAAGGATTTCGCCAACCTGATGGATGTGTATTTGGATGCGGTTTTCTATCCTTTAATTTATGACAATCCTTATACCTTGCGTCAGGAAGGGTGGCATTATGAGATTAACAGCAAGGATGATGCCCTGCAATATAATGGAGTGGTTTACAACGAAATGAAAGGTGTATATTCCAGTCCTGACGCTTATTTGGAGCGGGAGGCAATGTTGGCGTTGTTCCCGGATTCTTCCTACCGTTTTGAATCCGGCGGTTACCCGGAAGCGATTCCCACCATTTCGGAAGAGATGTTTTTAGATTTCCACAAAACATTGTACAGCCCGGAAAATTCCTATATCTACTTATATGGTGATATGGATATTGATGCCACTTTGCAACATATTTCTGAAGAATATCTAAATAATTTTGCCAAAACAGGTAAGGTTAAATCAGAAATAGAATTGCAATCAGCATTAACTAAAACACAGGAAATTGAGGCCTTTTATCCTGTGGATGATGGTAGTGATTTGACAGCAAAAACTTATCATGAATTGTCCGTTGTTACAGGTCATAGGGTACAGGATGAACTGACCTGTTCCGCTCTGCGTCTGTTGGAAACTGTACTTTTAGGAAATGAGTCAGGGCCGCTTCGCCGTGCGTTAATAGATGCTAAAGTGGGGCAGTTTGTTAGCGGTTCTTTTGTTTCCAGTTTGTTACAGCCCATTTTCAGTATCAAGGTTTCCGGTTCGGAAAAAGAGCAAAAGGACAAGTTCCTTTCTGTTATCTATCGGGAACTGCAACGCCTGACCGTTGAAGGCATTGACAAGGAGTTGCTGGAGGCCGCTTTGAATGCTATGGATTTCCGTTTGCGGGAGGCGGATTTTGGCAATTATCCCAAGGGATTGATTTATGGTTTGAATGTAATGGAAACCTGGATTTATGACGGTAATCCTATTGATTCTTTGCAGTACAAGAAAAAGATGCAGACCCTGCGTGAAGGGTTGAAAACCAATTATTTTGAAAATTTGCTTGAACAATATCTTTTGGATAACACGCATAAAGTTTTGGTAACTTTAATGCCAAAACCAGGAAAACAGGCGGAGGATGCACAGGCGGAAAGTGCCAAACTGGAGGTAATCAAGAAGGGCATGGATGAAACGGCTTTAGAGACCTATGTTGAGCAATGCAGGGAACTGCACCGCCGTCAGGGTGAGGAGGACAAGCCGGAGGATTTGGCAACTATTCCTGTTTTGCAACGTTCTGATATCCGTAAAGAAATTGATGATTTACCCATAGAAACTGAGGAATATAAGGAAAATACCTTGGCGTATGTACCTTTGCAGGCCAATGGAATTATTTATTTGGACTGGTGCTTTGATATTACGGGAGTTGAAGAAAAGTATTTGCCCTACATAACTTTGTTCACAGATGTTTTTGCCAAATTTGATACGGAAAAATATTCTTATAAAGATTTGGCTGTGCTGGAAGGAAAATACACCGGCGGTATGGGGTTAGGGTTTAATTGTCTTTCCAAATACAAGGATGGGGACAACTATAAAATTAAGGTTTCCTTAAAGGCAAAGGTATTGCAGGAAAACGAAGACAAACTCTATGATTTGCTGGAACAGATTGTTCACAAAACTAAATATACTGATGTCAGCCGCCTGCGTGAAATTGTGGAAGAAATTAAAACCGATATGGATGACAATTTCTTCAGCAATGGGATGGGTATTGCTTTGCACCGGCTTCAAAGTTACACTTCCGGGGCGGCACGGGTGAATGAATATCATGAGTTCAACTACATTTTGTTTATCAAGGATTTGTGTGCCAATTTTGACAAACGGGGCGAGGAAACCTTGAAAATTTTGCAGTATGTTGCCAAACAATGTTATAACCATCAGGGAACACTTTTAGTTTATGCGTGTGATAAGGAAAATAAAGTTACCGTCAAGGATAAGGCGGCAAAGTTTCTTGATACCATGAATGAGGGCGAGTGGGCGAATAGACCACCACAAAAAGTTTCTTTAGCTAAAACCAATGAAGCAATTACCACGCCGGGCAAAGTGCAGTATGTAATTGCGGGGGGAAATTTTGTTAAACATGGCTTTGAATTCACAGGTGCGATGCTGGTTTTAACAACCATTTTATCTTATGAATATTTGTGGACAAAGATTAGGGTACAGGGTGGCGCCTATGGTTCTTCCGTACAATTCACTCCCAATGGATTTTTGGCATTCTCTTCTTATCGTGATCCACAGTTGGCCCAATCCCTGTCTGCCTATAGGGAAATGCCAAATTGGTTGCGAAACAAACAATTCTCCGCCAGAGAGATGGACAAATATGTGATTGGTACTATCAGCCACATGGACAAGCCCCTGACTAACGCCATGAAAGTGTCCAAAGCGGTTCTGAAACTTGTGAAGGGAATTACGGACAAGGAATGGCAGAAGGAAAGGGACGAGGTGCTGCAGGTAACAGAGAAAGATTTACATAAGTTGGCGGATGTGGTGGAAACTACTATGAAAGATAACCTTGTCTGCGTAGTGGGAGGAAAGGAGGTAATTGGGCAGAACGAGAGTATCTTCAATGAGATTATAAATATGTAATTTATTTCTTCTTTTCTTTTTGTATTTTTTTTGCTAAAATAGGACTATCTATAAGTTCAATCAAATCAATATAGGGAGGTTATTATGGACAATTTGCTTTTGAAAGTTGTTGAATTTCTTTTTGTGCCGGAATCCGTTCTTTCCTGGATTTTTCTGGCAATCTTTGTACTTTGCTTTCTCTATGGTTTCAAAAAACTTAAGGACTGCAAAGATAAACTTTATGATTTCAGGGATAACGGTGCGGCCCAATACCAGGACGAAAAACATCGTTTGAACCAAAAACAGTTTATGACGAGATTTGCATCCGGCCTGGCGGCATTGGAAGTTAAAGTAATTGATTTGCCCAATATGTTTGTAAGTATTGGTATTTTGGGCACATTCATCGGTCTGGGTGTTGCTATTCACGGGGCGGCAGATTTGTTGAATGCGGACAAGGTTGATTTGAACCAGCTGAATGCGGTGCTGAATGTTATTGCCTTCAAATTCCAGACCTCTGTGTGGGGTACAATTTTCTCTTTGATTTTCCAAAAATTCCTTGCTGAACCTTATTTTGTGCAAAAACAAAATATTTTAGGGGAAGTGGAAATTGCAATTTATGAGGACGCTGTTAATCTCAGTACTGCTATGGAATGGCAGTTGGCTGAATTGCAGGGAATGCACGCGGCCCAAGGCGTGATTAATGATGGCTTGGGAAGATACGTGTCGGCGATGACCGACACGAGTGCCAGGCAACTGAGCGAAATTAAGTCCGTGGCACAGACCATGGCGGAACAAAATAAAATGATGCTGGACAATGCCACTGCTTCCAATGCTGCCAACACCCAGGAATTATTGAAGAAAGTAGGCATTTTGGTTGACGATTCCAATATGTCCAATTCCCAAATGACCAAGGAACTTTTGGCTAAAGTGAATGAATTAGTCAGTGACAGCAATTCTGCCAACACTCAGTTGACTAAAGAATTGTTGGCAAAAGTTAATGAGTTGGTTGGTGCTACCAGTGCGGACAATGTGAAAATGACCCAGGATTTGCTGGCTAAAGTTAACGAACTGGTGGGGGACAGCAATACCAACAATTCCCAAATGATTTCCGAACTTTTGTCAAAGGTGAATGAATTGGTCAGCGACAGCAACAGCAATAATACACAAATGACTCAGGAGATTTTGAGTAAAGTCAATGACTTGGTAAGTGACAGTAATGTTGCCAACAGTCAAATGACCAA
>JAZLLX010000086.1:0-8483 GCA_045598345.1 Acidaminococcaceae bacterium
CTTATAACTTTTAATTACAATAGCCCCCGCCTTTGCGGGGGCTGGCGCCTAAAGGAACACAGAAAGGCGACTGGGGGTGCGGATTACGCAGAAAACATTGTCACTGCCTAATCGCTCCCACCACCATCAACATAAATTAAAAGTTATAAGTTAAAAGTTAAAAACTATGGTAAAAAGTTCATATGATTAAAAACAGTCCACACTCTGCCGACTTCCCTGCTATAATCATAGGAACATCTTACCACAACTTTAAGTTTTAAGTTTTTATCTTTTCATTAGCGTCTGCCTAATCGCTCCCTCCACCGACCACTTGAAAACTGAGTCGGTCCCCCTCCCTCAAGAGAGGGAGGTTACTCAACCCCCAACCTTCCCAATTCTAATCACAGGAACATCTTACCTTTAATTTATAACTTCTAACTTACAACTTCTAACTACAAGCGAGCGACCCCACCACCAGCCACCGAAAAACTGTCGCTGGTCCCCCGCCCCACGCCTGGGGCGGAAAAAGTCCGCACAATGCCAACTTTCCCTAAATCCTGATTCCTAATTCCTTTATCCTTAACCCTAAAACCTGATACCCAAAACTGACTTGAGATTGAGAAAATCTGACTTAATATTAAATCAGTTTTTTCTAATATAAAGTCAGTTTTCCTATTCAACATAAAAAAGAGAGTCGCTTGTGCGACTCTCTTTAAGTTTTTCAATAACCAAATGATTATTAGAAGAAGAACCAGAGTTGGCTGTAGATTCTACGATCCTCACCTTTGCTACCATTAATCTTAGCTTTGGATTCGGTATTATAGTAATCCAATGACCACATAATGTTTTTAGCAAATGTGTAGTCACCACCAACACCCCAACCTTCATAGCCATCACCATCAGCAAAAGTATTGCAATCATAGGTCGGACTAATCCAAACGTTCTTGGGTTGTTCAAAATAACGGGCACGGAGTCCCCATGTATTTTCCTTAGCGGGGTCAGCACCCTTGTAGTTCAATTGTGCATAATAACCATCTTTTGCTTTAGATGCAATACGGTTATCAGTCCACATATAACGGTAAGTCAAACTGAAATCTTTAATGAATGCCCAATCAGCATTAGCATTGTAGATGTTGCGTTCGCCATAACCGTCAGTGCTCTTGAAATAATTGAACGCCAAGTCAACAGGACCAACCTTGCCATTAGCACCAACAATATACAAACGATCATTAGAATCAGCCACACCATTATGATCGCCAAACAACTCACCAGCGGTTTGTCCCCATTTAGCAGCCAAACCAAACACGTTTAATTTTCCGCCGAAGAAACCATAAGATGCTTGAACACCATCAATCATTTCATCAAGGATGGTATCGGTAATGAAGAATTCATTCCAGTGGCCGGCACGAACTTTCAAACCGCCAATACGGCCGTCCAAATAAGCGCGTTCCAAAGAAATATCTTCATCTTTACCATTATCAAAATTATGGTTATTTTCAATCATTGCGGTATAAGTCCAGTTGTCATTAACCTGACCTTCAAAGAAGATACGGTTACGCATTCTGTGTTGGGTCATATTCTTAGCCACGCCTTTGCCTTCGTCATGACGATAGCTGTAACGGATTTGACCGGTAACTTTTACATTGTCAACTTTCTTTTCCAGTTTGGCAACACGAACACCGAGGGAATCCAGTTCATCAGCAAACTCTGCAGCGAGTTTGTCAACATTAGCGCCTTTTGCCATTGCTTTGGCAACGATTTGCGCCATTTCGTAGCGGGTCATGAGTTTTTCGCCACCGAAGGTGGTGCCATAACCGTCAACTACGCCAGCAGTCGCCAATTTGGAGATGCTGTCATAAGCCCAATGGCCTGCGGGTACATCGCTAAACGGGTTAGCGGCGTAAGCAGATGCGGTCACACCCATTGCCATAGCCATTGCCAATACTAAAGATTTTTTCATAATCTTTTAATTCCTTTCAAAATAGTAGGTTTTGCAGACGGCGGTCAAGCCGCCTGCAAAGAAAAATCAGATTCTGACAAATTAGAATGTGAATACAACATGAGCCCACAGGGTGTCATTGTCTTTTTTGCCTTCACGGCTATCGTAGTTGAAGTAACGAACTTCACCAACGATGTTCTTAGCGAAGGTGTAGTTAGCACCGATTTCAAATCCCTTGAAACCATCAGCAGAATAGAAACTACCTAAAGTATCAGCCCAGTAAGTATTCAAAGCAGTGGGATGGATGTAGGTGGAAGCAGGGCGGTCATCATAGGTTACCCAAGCACCCCATGTACCGGGTTTAGCTGCTTTAGCGCCCAAGTATTTCAGACCAACTTCCCAACCGTTCTTATCAAAATCATCCGCATCATCAATATCACCCTTATAGTATTGACCAAACATATTCAAGCCCTTAGCAACAGGATAGTTCAAGCCCACCTCAAAAATGTCGCCGCTGTTAACATAGTCAACTTTCCAATATTGAACGAAAGCACCTAATTTGCCAAATTTGGTATCTGCTTTTGCCATGTAAACGCGGTCACCATCATGGTCCGTGGAACTATCTTGTCCCAAATATTTACCTTTAAAATTCTTCAATGCCCAGCCGTTCAAATTAACTTTACCAAATTTGTAGCCAACTTTGATACCGTCACCACGTTCATCAATCATGTCGCCTTGAGCAAAGTAGCAACGTCCTGCTTCAACCTTCAAACCACCAATACGGCCGTTCAGGAATGCACGGTTCAGAATAACATCTTCTTTCTTAGTGCCATTCATCTGATGGTTGTTTTCCAACATACCAGTGTATTTCCAATTCTTATTAATTTCACCATTTACAAATAAACGGGAACGGAAACGGTTGTATTGTTCTTTAGATTTAGCACCTTTACCCTTTTGTGCGTCACTATCAACATTGTCAGCATAGCTATAACGGATTTGACCGGTAATCTTTACGTTGTCAACTTTCTTTTCCAATTTAGCAACGCGAACACCGAGAGCGTCCAATTCGTCAGCAAATTCAGCGGCCAATTTGTCGCAGTTAGCGCCTTTTGCCATTGCTTTTGCAACGATTTGAGCCATTTCATAACGGGTCATGAGTTTGTCACCGCCGAAACCGGTGCCATAACCTTCAACAACGCCAGCATCAGCCAATTGGGAAATGCTGTCATAAGCCCAATGACCAGCAGGTACATCGGAGAACGGATTAGCCGCATAAGCGGATGCGGTTACGCCCATAGCCATAGCCATAGCCAAAACCAAAGATTTTTTCATGATATTTCCTCCTTCATGAAACTAAAAAATATTTTTTCCGACCTCTGTTCTGGCACGGCCTGCCCGCGCGTGTTTCCATGTTTCCACTGCATCGTGCCGCAACTCTTTACAGATTCGGTTTCGGGATACGGGGCACCTCGTCCGCAGACACCACTCCCACATATCCGTATGTATTATATATATATGGCTTGGTTTTGTCAAGAGGATTTTAATTCAGTGTGTAATGCGTAATTCGCAATGCGTAATGCACAATGCACAATGCACAATGCACAATGCACAATGCACAATGAATGTAAGATGTTCCTGTGATTAGATTAAAAAAAGTCCGCTGAATGCGAACTGACCCTCTCCTTGGGGAGAGGGATTAAGGGTGTGGGGAAACCCCGCATTACAATTCACAATGCACAATGAATGTAAGATGTTCCAGTGATTAGATTTTGGGTTTTGGGTGTGAGGGGTTATGCGAACCCTCGTCCGCACCTAAAGGGGCAAAAGTAAATGAAAAGTTAAAAATGAAAAATGAAAAATTATGGTAATATGTTCCGTTGATTATAATTGGGAATTTTCGGCAAAGCCGAAAATTGTCCATAATTTATAATTTTTAACTTATAATTTTTAATTCTGTTATTGGTGGTGGGGTGAGCAATTAGGATGATGCTTTCAATTGGAAGTGTGAAATTAAAAGTTAGGAATGAATGTAAGATGTTCCTATGATTAAATTTGGCAATGATTTAATTAGGGCAATACCGCATAATTAAGAAAAAACTCATTGTTTCAAAAAAATAGCATTGAAAAAGGTGATTTTTGATTCAATAGCGTGATTTTTTCAACATATATTTTACATATTATGTACAGAATTAAACAGCCGTGTATCCTTAATTTTTTTTGTGCGGTATTGCCTTAGATGTAATTGTTGTGTATTAAATTCTTAAAATATAAGCGTTTTAACGTTAAATCTCAATTTTTAACGTTAAAAATCCGTTTTGTTTTTCAGCATCATCTAATCGCAGGAACATCAAAAGCCCCCGCCTTTGCGGGGGCTTTTGGTGTTAAGTTTTTCAGGTGGGCGACTGGGGGTGCGGATTACGCAGAAAACATTGTCAGCATAATGCGAACTGTTTTCCCGCCCAGGCGTGGGCGGGGTGGATTGCCTGTAGGAACATAGAAAGGCAAGACGGGGTGAGTCGCTCTCCCCGACTGAACCAATAAATTTAACATAATGCTAACTATTGCTATAATCACCGGAACATTTTACAATATTTGTTCTTTATTCTTTGCTCTTTTACATTTATTCTAATCGTAGCGAGCCTCCCCCCCCCCACCCACCGAAAAACTGTCGCTGGTCCCCCGCCCCACGCCTGGGGCGGAAAAAGTCAGCACTCTGCCAACTCCCCTACTATAATCACAGGAACATCTTACCGCAACTTTAAGCTTTAAGTTTTTATCTTTTCATTAGCATCAACCTAATTGCTCACCCCACCACCGACCTTAAAAACTGTGTCGGTCCCCCGCCCCTTTATGGGCGGACGAGAGTTCGCATAACCCCGCACACCAGAAACCCCATTATAATCATAGGAACATCTTACCATCATTCTTAATTCTTCATTCATAATTCTTAATTTTCAATTGTGTCCTGCACAATTAAAAAATATGTTCAGCTGACCTGGTTTTTGCCCCCACACCCGCCTGCCGGAAATTTCGCTCCTAAGCATCCGCTCCCCACTACTCTCCCTCTCGCTTTGCAGCGGCAGGACTTACTTCTACACTGCGCCATGCTCACAAGCACTTTGGCTTGCTTACGTGGATCGTTTCGCCCGCAACTGGCATCGATTTGCAACCACAGACCTGAACATATTATTTGTAATTATATATTATAAATCAATTCATTTCAATAGTCATTTTCTGTATCAAAGTTGACATAAATTTTGCTTGCATTGTGACGGAAGTTTTGATAAAATAAGCGAACATAAATTTTTACGAGGTCAAGATGATTAGTATTCCCAAGAGTTTGGATTTCCTGATTGAAGACAACACCCGTGAGGTGTGCGACTTCTACATGAAACTCCTGAAAGTCAAAAACCAGCATATCTACACCCACAGTTGTCAGGTTGCCAATTATTCCGCCAGCATTGCGGCGAAATTAGGTCTTGACCCCAAGGAAATTGGCTGTATCAAGATGAGCGCTTTGCTCCACGATATCGGCACTTTGTCCGTTCCCAACAATATTTTGAATAAATATCCTTATTTGACCGTCAGGGAAAATGCCGCCTACAAGCGTCATGCCGCCGCCGGTGCGGCCATGTTGGAAAACTTGCCGGAGTTTGCGAATATTATTCACATTATTTATAACCATCACGAAACCTGGGACGGCAAGGGTTATCCCAATCATATCAAGGGCAACAATATCCCCATCGGCGCCAGGATTGTGGCAGTGGCAGATTACTACGATGCCTATATCAACCCGGCTACACAGAACTACCGCAAACCGCCGGAAAATGCCCTGAAAGAGCTGAAAGACAAGATGGGCACGCTCTTTGACCCGGAAGTGGTCAAGGCATTTATTGCGGTGCTGCCCAAACCGAGAAGTAAGAAAGAGTAGCAAAAATTATTTGACAAATCACGCTTATTTTGCTAAAATAGAAACATAAAAAAAGACAACCGCCCACAAGGTGGCTGCCGATAAAGAGTGTTATTAAAAGAACACCACTCTATTGGAAGGACAGAGTGGTGTTCTTATTTTTGTCACGTTTTTACAAGCATAAGAATGAATGTAAGTAACGCTAACAGAAAAGAGCCAAAGGACATTAAGTCCTTGAAGTCAAATTTCTTCATAAGCACCACCTCCATTCTGTTACGAATAGCGGCAGTCCACCCCGTTCACGGTTGTCTTTGTGTGTATTATAGCAAAAATTCCTTGTGTACGCAAGGAATTTTGTTTCATCACAGGAATTTTTTTGTAGTGAGTAATTAGTAATGAGCAATGAGTAATTGCGGTGATATGTTCCTGTAATTAAAATTAAAAAAGCCCGCTAAATGCGAACTTTTTTCCCGCCCAGGCGTGGGCGGGGTGGCAATCGTTAGGAACATAAGTGGATTGACGGGGTGGGTCGCTCTCTACGACTGAAGAACCCAAACTTGACACAATACTAACTATTGCTATAATCACAGGAACTTTACACCGAAATTTATAACTTCTAACTACAAGCGAGCGACCCCACCACCAGCCACCAAAAAACTATCGCTGGTCCCCCGCCCCACGCCTGGGGCGGAAAAAGTCAGCACTCTGCCAACTCCCCTACTATAATCACAGGAACATCTTACCACAACTTTAAGTTTTAAGTTTTTATCTTTTCATTAGCAACTGCGTAATCCGCACCCCCAGTCACCTTTCTATGTTCCTATAGGTGCCAGCCCCCGCCCTTGCGGGGGCTATTCATGTTCCTGTAAGCTAATTATTTACAATTCCTCAATCTCCCCCGTAGCAATATCTTGAACCAGCACATACATCCATTTTCCCGTTTTCTTTTCTTTCCACGCCTCGTCATGTGCCATGCTGTGGCAATGTTCACAGGCAGTGCGGGGCAGGCAAACTATGAAGGCGCTTTGGTCGCCAAAGCGTGTACCTTCCGCCGCTGTCTTAATGGTGAAATATCCGCCGCAATCACAATAACGGATGGTTTCTACCTGCTCTTCACGGATTCCTTCCTCATCGTAATAAATATGTTTCTTGCGGCTCCAAACCCCATGACACTGGGCAAGGAGTTGTTTTTGTGTCTTTTCTCGGTTAAAGTAAATTTCCCCGCTTTGGTTTATCAGTTCGTCCACCCGCTGATTGCACCGTTTGTCCTGCGGACGCAAACCGCTTAAATCCGGCTCCACCACATGACTGTAATCCATACCCGCCATTGCCAAAATAATACCAGTATTCACATAAGGCAGGGCGCTTTCCACCGAATAACCGCCTTCCAAAACCGCAATATCCGCCTTCAACTTATCCGCCAGACGGGCATACCCCTGTGCGGTAATCTGCATATTGGCAAGGGGGTCAGAAAAATGGTTGTCCTGACCTGCGGAGTTAATCACAATTTCCGGCTGGAAATCATCCAACATAGGACGGATAAGCCCGTCAAACAGACGGTGTAATCCTTCATCCCCCGTAGTTGGCAAAAGGGGCAGATTGATATTTGTACCCCAAGCGGCAGGACTGCCTGCCTCATCCGGGAACCCCGTACCGGGATAAAGTGTACGCCCGTCCTGATGGAAAGAAATATACAAGGTGTTCGGGTCGTGATAGAACACATCCTGACTGCCGTCACCATGATGCACATCCGTGTCCACTACCGCCACTTTTTTAATGCCATAAGTAGAACGAAGATACTCTACCATTATGGCTTCAATATTCACGGTGCAAAATCCCCTAATACCGTGTACAACCCGCATAGCGTGATGTCCGGGCGGACGGACAAGGGCGAAGGCACGCTGCACTTCTTTTTTCATAACCGCATCCGCCGCCACCAAACAGCCGCCCGCACTGGTCAAATGGGCTGGTGTAATAAGCCGGGCAATATTCGGCACACCGATATGTGCCCTTTGCAAGTCCTCAATTTTGGCAATGCGGGGACGGTATTCTTTTATTTCAGGGCAGTCAAACAGCCCTTCCTCCTCCAACTGGTCACGGGTATAAAGCAACCGTTCCTGCCGCTCCGGATGCCCCGGAGACAAGTACCAGTCAAAGGCGGGGAAAAATGTTAGACCAAGTGTATTTTTCATAATATAAATCCTCCAAAAAACTAAAAATTATAAGTTAAAAGTTAAAAATTATGGTGAAATGTTCCTGTGATTAAATAACAGGATACAGGAACATAGGTAGCCCCCGCCCTTGCGGGGGCTGTCGCCGTTAAGTTTTTCCGGTGGGCGACTGGGGGTGCGGATTGATACGGTCTTTTACAACCCTGTCTATCTCCGAACATACCGAATAAAAATTATTATCCACATCCAAATTAGAAAAACGAATAAGCATTATATTTTGTGCTGCAAGATTTTCTGCCCTTATTTTGTCTTGTTGTTCTTTTTGAGGATTGTAATGCCCTCACCCATCCAATTCTACTGCCAATAATGCTTTTGTACAGAAAAAATCAACAATATAATTTTGAATAACTTTTTGCCTTTGAAAACGTACTTCATACCCCCGCAAAAACTGATACCACAACTTGTTTTCCCAAGGTGTCATATT
>JAZLLX010000087.1:0-1477 GCA_045598345.1 Acidaminococcaceae bacterium
CGGTTTGTCTTTGACGGGTAATGACTACATTACCCTTGTGAAAGGCGTGGATGATACTTCTTTTACACCTGCTGCATCAGGATTGGGTCATTATGTTTTGGAGATTGGTGGAGTTAAGGAACTGGTTTATTCCAACGGCACGCCAACTCCTAAAGGCGACTACACCATTAAGCAGGGTGATAAAAAATGGGATTCAGCGGCAACGGCAGGGAATTATACTGGTAACAATGCAATAATTCGTGGCAATGTGGATGGCACAACTTTAAGCCCTGCTGACAGCGGACTTTCCGCCACCAGTTACAGCAATAACGAGATAATTTTCCGCAGGGGTGAATATAGTGGTAATTTTCTTTCTATATATGGTGCAGCTGGTACGGAAGGTAGTGTTGTAACTGACAATAAGATTAGCGTTTATGGGGGGACGTTTAACGGTGCTGGTACAAGTTATATAGTTGGCGGTTGGTGTAGTGGTTCTGGTGCTGATGCTCTTCGTAATATTGTAAATCTTTATGGGGGCAGTATTACCGGCAGTTGGGTTATAGGCGGAATAGGTGGAGAATACCATGGAGGTGTCGGTAATGCAGAAAATAACACGGTGAATATTGATGGCGTCAGTATTAGTTCTTCTACGGTTTTTGGCGGACGGAGCGGATTTAGTGGTAATATTACCAATAATACAGTGAATATTAAGAGCGGCAGTATCGGCGATTCCATTCAAATATATGGCGGTTACAGTGAAAGCGGTTCGGTTACAGGGAATACAGTAAATATTGAAGGAGGAACTTTTGCTGACGGATTTAAGCTTTATGGTGGTTATACAACCGGTACAAGTTCCGGCAATACTTTAAATTTGAAAATGAAGATGAGCGGCAAGGCGGCGGAAGTGGGATGCTTCCAAATCATGAACTTTACTTTGCCGAGTGATATTGCTGACGGGGACACAATGCTGAAAACGACAGATATGAAATTTGACCCAACAAATACCACTATCAATGTTGATGCTTCGGCTGCAACGCTGAACAATGGTGATGTTATAACTTTGATAGAGTCAACTAATGCTCCGACTGGAGTTTGGACAGCGGGGACTGTTGCTGGTGTGAAAGGTTCAATAACTTTGGATGGCAATAATATAATATTTACAATGACAGGGGCAAGCGGTGGCGGTGACGACCAACAGAAAGCACCCGTAGAGGGCATTGCCGCCAGTGTGCAGATGGTGAACCAAAGTGCGGATTTGGCAAGCGGCGAAGGTATGAAGAGTTTGGTTGCAGAAACTGCCGGCGGAGTTACAAATACTTTCGGTGCATTTACAGCAGGCAGCAGCAAATACAAAACAGGAAGCCATGTGGATGTGGACGGTTGGGGCGTGCTTGTTGGTGCAGGCAAGACAAAGGAATGGAAAGACGGCTCTGCCACAACTTACGGCCTGTTCTTTGAATACGGCAAAGGGGACTTTGACACCTACAACGGCGATGTA
>JAZLLX010000088.1:0-38195 GCA_045598345.1 Acidaminococcaceae bacterium
CACGGGTGAACATTGACGCTGACAAACTCTACAAAGACACCATGAAACGTGTCAAAGAGTACAGAGTGAAGAATAATGCTTATGCAAAAGCAGGGACTAAGAAAAAATGAGAGAGATTGATGTAAAGCAGGTTACTGAAGCCGTAGCAAAACTTTGCAAGGATTCTTGTTATTATTTGCCCGAAGAACTGTTGGCTTATTACAAGAAGGCAGTTGATGTGGAAGAATCACCGCTGGGCAAAGAAATTTTGAACACCATTATTGAAAATGCGGAACTTGCCAAAAGCAAAGATGTACCTATTTGCCAGGACACAGGACTGACGGTTGTGTTTATGGAAATCGGTCAGGATGTACATTTTGCCGGAGGGGATTTGTACACCGCAATTCATCAGGGTGTGGCGGACGGTTATGTTAAAGGATACCTCCGTAAGTCCAGTGTGGATGACCCGGTGTTTGTCCGCAAGAATACAAATGACAATACCCCCGCTATTATCCATACCACCATTGTTCCCGGGGAAAAGGTGAAAATCACGGTTTGCCCCAAGGGCTGCGGCAGCGAAAATATGGGTGCCATGAAAATGTTGAAGCCCGCTGATGGTGTGGAAGGTATTATCAAGTTTGTAGTTGACACGGTCCGCAGTGCAGGCCCCAATCCCTGTCCGCCCGTAACGGTTGGCGTAGGTGTGGGCGGCAATATGGAAAAGGCCACATTGCTTGCAAAGTATTCCCTGACCCGTAAGGTTGGCGAGCATAACAGTAACCCCAAATATGCAGAACTGGAAACCAAACTATTAGAGTTGGTGAACAAAACAGGCGTGGGCCCCAGCGGTTTGGGCGGACGCATTACAGCGGTGGCTGTGAACATTGAATATGCCCCCACCCATATTGGCGCTATGCCTGTGGCGGTGAACTTGAATTGTCATGCGGCCCGCAGGGCTGAAATGGTATTGTAAGGAGGTTATGATGGCAGAGATTAAATATATCAAAGCGCCTCTTACAGCCGAAACAGTAAAAGGTTTGCATGCAGGTGATGTGGTACGCATTTCCGGCTATATCTATACCGCCCGTGATGCGGCGCACAAGCGTTTGACCGAAGCGTTGGCAAGGGGAGAAAAATTGCCTTTGGATTTGAAAGACAATGTTATTTACTATGTAGGCCCTTCCCCCACGAAGCCCGGTGAAGTGGTTGGCAGTGCAGGACCCACCACCAGCGGCAGAATGGACAAATATACCCCCACTTTGATTCAGCAAGGGATGCGGGGTATGATTGGCAAGGGCTTGCGTTCCAAGGAAGTTATTGATGCCTGTGTAAAATATGGTGCGGTTTATTTTGTGGCTGTGGGCGGTGCGGCAGCGGTTATTTCCAAATCCATCGTGGGCGAAAAGATGATTGCTTATGAAGATTTGGGGCCGGAGGCCATCCGCCGTTACGAAGTAAAAGATTTCCCGGCGATTGTTTGTATTGACACCCAGGGAAATGACTTCTACAAAGAGGGCATTGCCAAGTATTCCAAAGAGTAATAAATTTTACATTAAAAGGGCGGCTTGAGGGTCGCCCTTTTCTTTTTGTTTTATTTCTTGACTTATACGGGCAAAATCATTAAAATAGATGTAATTTTCGTATTTAAGAAAATTTGAAAATGAGGAGGAAATAGGAAAATGAAAAAAATTTTGATTTCGTTGTTGGCAGTGGCCGCCTTGGCAGTGGCCGGCTGTGGCGGTAACAAGAGTAATGAATTGCGTGTAGGCGCAACTTCCGTACCCCATGCGGAGATTTTGAATGCGGTTAAACCCATGTTGGAGAAGGACGGCGTTAAGTTGACAGTTATTGAGTTCAGCGATTATGTCAAACCTAATTTGGCGTTGAATGACAAGGAACTGGATGCCAATTATTTCCAACACGGGCCTTACTTGGAGTCCTTTGCCAAAGAAAGAAAATTGGCATTGGTATCCGTCGGCAATGTGCATATTGAACCTATGGGCATTTATTCCAAAAAGTTGAAAGATGTCAAAGCAGTTCCCAACGGTGCAAAGGTTGCTATTCCCAACGACCCCACCAACGGCGGCCGTGCGTTGAATTTGCTGGCTAAAGCAGGTCTGGTAACTTTGAAAGAGGGCGCAGGCATCAGTGCGGTGGTCGGTGATGTGGTAGCTAATCCGAAGAATGTGAAGATTGTGGAAGTGGAAGCGGCTTTGCTGCCCCGTTCTTTGGATGATGTGGCTGTAGCAGTCATTAACTGTAACTTCGCTTTGGAAGCAAAACTCAATCCTACCAAGGATGCACTCTTTATGGAAGGCGGCGAGTCCCCCTATGCTAATTTGGTTGCAGTTCGCAAGGGTGATGAAAAACGGGCTGAGATTGTGAAACTGATGAAAGCATTGCAGAGCCCTGAATCCAAGAAATTTATTGTAGAAAAGTATAAGGGAGCAGTAGTCCCCACCTTCTAATGCTCGTTATTGTCGGTTTATGCTGTGTTGCCGTTCCCAAAAATGACCTCGATGACCGCAAGGTCTATCTCGTCCATTTTTTGTCCGGCGCCTTGCCTAAACACGACACTAACTTCGCATTGTATTTTAGTACGTGATGAAATGCAAATAAAAAGCGACTTGCGAAAGCAGGTCGCTTTTGTTATAATACGGAAATCTTATTTGTCAAAAAAAGAGGTGTTGGTATGCGTAATTATCCAAAGTTTTATATTACCGCAAAAGGTGAAAAGTTTATTAAAACAGGCCATGTGTGGGTCTTTAGGGATGAGGTGACCAAGGTTGAGGGCACTTATCAAAACGGGGATATTGTGGATGTTTTGAGCCCTAAAGGCAAATATGTTGGCAGCGGTTTTGTGAATGACAATTCCAAAATCAGGGTGAGGATTATTTCCACTAATACCAACGATAAATTTGACGATGACTTTTGGCAACGCCGCACCCGTTATGCCCTTAACTACCGCCGTCAGGTTATGGGTGATGATTTTAATTGTTGTCGGCTGATTTTTGGTGAGGCGGACGGCTTCCCCGGCCTTACGGTGGACAGGTTTAACGATGTGCTTGTGGCACAGGTTTTGTCTTTAGGCACGGAGCAAAGGAAGGATTTAATCTTCAAAATCCTGTTGCATGATTTACCGGAGATTAAGGGAATTTATGAGCGTAATGATGTGAAAATCCGTGAACTGGAAGGCATGGAGCAGGGAACGGGCTGGTATCAGATGCAGGGCGAAGGGCGAAGGGTGAAAGGCGAAGGGACAGAGGTATCAGGTGTCAGGTGTCAGGTTTGGAAAACGGGATTACGGAGATTGTGGAGAACGGTATTCGGTACAAGGTTGATTTCGCCAACGGGCAGAAAACAGGTTTTTTTCTTGACCAAAAATATAACCGTCAGGCAGTGGGGAAGATTGCCAAGGGTCGCAAGGTTTTGGATTGCTTCACCCATACAGGTTCTTTCGCTTTGAACGCCTTGCAGGGCGGAGCGGAACGGGTTACGGCGGTGGATATATCGGCAGATGCCCTAAGAATGGCGGAGGAGAATGCCAAATTGAATGGCTGGCAGTTGGAAACGGTGGAGGCAAATGTCTTTGATTTGCTGACTAAGTTTGTGGATGAGCATAACAAGGATTACGATTTCATAATTTTGGACCCGCCGGCATTCACCAAGAGCGGTGCAACGGTGCAGAGCGCTATTCGTGGTTACAAAGAAATCAACAAAAAAGCCATGAAACTTTTGCCCCGTGGCGGTTATCTTGCCACTTGCAGTTGCTCCCACTTCATGAAGGAAGAATTTTTTGTGGAAATGTTAAAACAGGCGGCGGCAGAAGCGGCAGTTTCCTTACGGCAAGTGGAAGCCCGCCAGCAAGCCCCCGACCATCCGATTCTTTGGAACGTGCCCGAAACAAATTACCTGAAATTCTACATTTTCCAAGTGGTGTAAATTTCAAAACAGATTAGGAACTTGAAATAGGAAGGCGGTGCTATTTCAAGTTCAGAGTTAAACTTGAAATAAGAATGGGGTGTTATTTCAAGTTGGCTTGCAAACTTGAAATAAAGAGTGTATAATATAAACACTTATTTCAAGTTGGAGGATATAAAATGACAAACAGAGCCGGGACTTTAGTCCAAAACTTATCAGGTAAATTGGCATATCAATCTTATAAACCTTTGGCCTTACCACCGCAGCCGCCGATTAATTTATCAAAAGACGTTATGGATTTATTGACGGATGCCAATAAAAAACTTGCGTATCTGGACGGAATTTCTGTTCAAATTCCCGATCTGGATTTATTTGTATCTATGTATGTTCGTAAGGAAGCACTTTTGTCATCTCAAATTGAAGGAACTCAGTGCACTTTGGATGATATTTTTGACCCGTCCGTAGATGCCAATAAAAATCTGGAAGTTTCTGATGTTGTTAATTATGTCAAAGCCATGGAGTACGGACTGGAGCGTATGCAAAAAATCCCCGTCTGTTGCAGGTTAATTAAAGAAATTCATGAGATTTTGTTGGCAAATGTACGTGGAGCGGACAAAGAGCCAAGCGAGTTCCGCCGTTCACAAAATTGGATTGGCGGCAGAGGGTCTTCCCTGCACAACGCCAGCTACATTCCGCCCAATGTAGAGGATATGCAGCAGGGAATGAGTGATTTGGAAAAATATATCAATGGCAATAACGATTTGGATTATTTGATTCAGGCGGCTTTGATTCATTATCAGTTTGAAACCATACATCCTTTTCTTGACGGTAACGGAAGAATAGGACGGCTTTTGATAACATTGTTTTTGGTGGACAAAAAAATTCTTCACAGTCCTGTGTTATATCTGTCTTATTTTCTCAAACTGAACCGCATTGAGTATTATGACAGAATGACGCAGGTAAGGCGTTCGGGAGATTTTGAACAGTGGGTAGAATTCTTTTTAAGGGCAGTAAGGGAAACGGCCGAAGATGGCATAAGAACCATTGGGAAACTGCAAGCTCTTCACCAAAAAAATCTGGAAATAATATCAGCAAGTTCATCTTCCCGTACAAGGGAAAAGGTAATAACGATTTTTACTTATCTGGAGCGTAATCCTATAGCGGATATAAAAAACACTTCCGTGAAACTGGGAATGGCGTATAATACGGTGGCGACTGTTTTTGAAAAATTATGTGAATGGAATATTTTAGAACAACGTGAAAAGGCCGGAAGGATGAGAATTTATGCTTATGAAGATTACTTAAAAATTCTTCGTGCGGATACTGAAATTTTGTAGAGATGTGAACATAGCAAATATATTTGATTTTTCTGGTGTAATCTGGTATAATCGGGTGTAATCAGGTATAAACTGGTATGAAATGGGAAGAGGAGAGGTATTATGATTGACATTAAAAATATAAAAATTACGCCGGATATTCTGAGAAAAATTGCGGATGTGGATGCTTTTAATGGCCGCTGGCAGGGTAAAAGGGAAAGATTAAAAACAGAAGAACTGCATAGTATGAAAAGAATTGCCACCATTGAATCTGTCGGTTCTTCAAATCGTATTGAGGGGAACAAAATGACGGATATGGCAATAGAAACTTTGTTTGAAAATATATCCAGAAAATCTTTTGCTGACAGGGATGAGGAAGAGGTCGCCGGTTATGCGGATTTGCTTAATACCATATTTGATAACTACACAGAAATAAAGTTATCTGAGAATTACATTAAACAGCTACATCAAATTATGTTGCGGTACTCTACGAAGGATGAAAGGCATCGTGGAGAGTATAAAACAGATACTAACAGGGTGGTGGCTTTTGACAGTCAGGGGAAGGAAATAGGAGTAATATTTGAAACGGCCTCTGCGTTTGACACGCCAAGATTAATGGCAGAATTGGTGGAGTGGACAAATAGAAATCTTGCAGACGGATATTTGCATCCTTTGATTGTGATAGGGAGTTTTGTGGTGCATTTTTTGGCGATACATCCTTTTAGTGACGGTAACGGAAGGTTATCCCGGGCGTTGACTATTTTACTTATGTTACAGTCCGGGTATGAATATATGCCCTACGCATCAATGGAATCGGTAGTAGAAGCCACAAAGGACAGTTATTACAGGGCATTGAGGAGGACTCAAAAAAATATTTGGAAAGACAAAGTGGATTATGAACCTTGGCTGGTTTATTTCTTGACCTCTTTGCAAAAGCAAAAAGGGATTTTGGAAGAAAAACTTATCAATTTGAACAGGGCAAAGAAAAAAGATTTTTCCCGTGTTGAAGAAAAGATATTTGATTTGTTTGAAGTCCGTAAGGATTGGACAGTGGGGGAGATGTCAAAAGAGTTGGAAATCAGCACAGAAACAGTGAGGAAAGCAGTGTATGGAATGGTGGATAAGGGGTTTCTTGAGAGGAAAGGCCAGGGGCGTTCTACTTGGTATGAAAAGAGAATATAAAAATAACCCGTTTGCAGTTAATTGCAAGCGGGTTATTTTTTATCATGAATGCCAAGCAATGTGCTTAGGGCATTTCTTTTTTCTAAGGGATAGGTTCGCAGTTTGGCAATGATTTTCTGTTCGTCAGGGGACAGGGTGAATTTGTTTTTGTTATCTATTTCCTCAAATAATTCGTCAAGGGGAAGCCCGGAAATATTTAATATTTTCAAAAAGGTGAGAATATCAGGCATAGTTTTTCCCTTTTCCCAACAGCAAACACATTGTTTGGTTGCACCAACTATTTTTCCCAATTCAATTTGTGTCAGTCCTAAGTATTGGCGTATATATTTAATTTTGTTGGCAATGAATAACTCATCCATAGTCGCATCTCCTTTTACTATAAAGTACAATAATATTTTACTTTGTAAAAAGAAAAGTTGCGTAATTATTTACTTGACAGTAAATGTAAATGCAACTATAATATAATAAAACCAGTAGGGAGGATTAATCATGGCTAAATTTACAGATGAAGAGTTAAATAATTCAATGGATAAGTATGCTGAAAGTTATGATGACGGCAAGTTTTGGTCTATCATTAGAAAGTATGGCAAGAAAATTGGCGGTGGTTTGCTGACAAAGGCACTGCAACTTTATTATCTTTTGCAAAAAGGGGATGTCCCGAACAAAATAAAACTTATGATTATGGGTGCTTTGGCATATTTAATTAGCCCATTAGATTTGATACCAGACGTAATACCGTTGTTAGGGTGGACGGATGATGCGGCGGCAGTTGGCTTGGTTGTGAATCAGTTAAGTAATTATATTGATAGTGATATAGTGGATATGGCGCGAAAGAAGATTGAGGAGATTTTTGGGTAAGTAGTTTTAATGTTGATAGTTGTGTTGGGAGAAAAAAATGGAAGAAAAAAGTTTTAAGGATTTATTAGGAGAGCTAAAGCGGAGTGAAATTAACAGAAAAGTAAAATCTGAATTAGTTGAGGTTCTTGTTATTGCAAAACTTAAAGAAATTTATGAAGAAAGTGAAGACAGACCAATACACAAAATGAAATTAAGTGAGTTAAAGGATGAAGTTAAAAGTTTGATAAATTAGTGTTATCAAATTTGTCACTAAAGGCAAAATGGTAAATATATTAACGTCTAAATTATTGACGAAGAAAGGAGGAACGGATCATGAAAATATCCTATGTAAAACCGAGAGTGCTGGCTATGTCCAATGGGTATTTGCAAACAGGATGTGAAGGTAAACCTAAAACATATAGTACCCCATCGGTTTGCAAACTTGAAAGGTAATTTACTCAGAAAAGGGTTGTTGGTAAAGTTTGAAGATTTTAGCGGCAACCCTTTTGACTTTTAGTAAGGAGTTAAAATGAAATTTTTGTTAAAGAAAAGTACATATTTTCGTAAATATGACAATATTGGGTATATAGAAAATGCAATAGCATTCATTAGTGAAATTGTTGACGAAATTGGAGCATTATTTTTATCACAATTAGGTTATGAACCAAAGGATATTGATGAGATTGTCAATAATTTGCTCAATGTATTGGACGGGGTGGAAGCAGAAACATTGAAAAAAGATGTTATTACTTTTTATGACCGACTAATTGAAGATGGTTTTCTTGCCAAAGACGATAAGAACGTTGCAGAAAGTTATAGTACATTTATTGAAAGAGGCAAATTTAATGACAACAAAAAGGCCGATATAACGACAGGGGAATTTATGTATAAATTTTATGCAAAAAACCCTCATATTGCTGGCTTACATATAGAGATGATTAATAAATGTAATGAACGCTGCATTCATTGTTATATACCGCACGAAAAGAAGAATGACCAAATCAGTAAAGAATTGATGTTAAGGGTGTTGGACGAATGTAATGTACTCGGAACATTGAGTTTGACTTTTTCTGGTGGAGAACCCATGCTTCATCCAAATTTTTGTGAATTTTTGAAAAAAGCCAAGGATATGGATTTTAGCGTTTCGGTGTTGAGCAATCTTACAATTCTAAATGATGAGATAATCAAGATGCTTGCTTATAAACACCCGACTTGTGTTGGTGTGTCAGTGTATTCTATGCGTCCTGAAATACACGATGCTATTACAACTTTGCATGGTTCTCACGCAAAAACAATTAGTAATATTCTTAGATTACTTGAAAATAATATTCCGGTACGAATTAATTGCGTAGTTATGAAACAAAACAAAGATAGTTTTAGTGAAGTTATTAAATGGGGACAAGAACATAAATGTGCAGTAACTGTGGATTATGCACTTTCGGCAAGGACTGACGGTACAACAGATAATTTAGACAATCGTTTAACCGAAAAGGAAATGGAAAAAGTTATTAAAAAGCATATTGAAACTGATGTTAATTTTAGAGCATCATTAAATAGACCAGCAGAAATAGCGAAAGAGGATGACGATGAGAGGGTTTGCGGGGTTGGACTGTCAATGTTGGCAATGAATTCTAATGGTGATGTATATCCGTGTGTGGGTTGGGAAAAATATCATTGTGGTAATTTAAATAATATGACTTTGCAAGAAATTTGGGATAGTTCGCCACGAATTCAATTTTTGCGAAAATTGCGAATGAAAGATTTTATACAATGTAAAGGATGTGCCGATAAAGAATATTGTCATTTTTGTGTTTCTTCAAATTCTAATGAAGACCCTAATGGTGATATATTTAATATTCCCCAAATAACTTGTGATACGGCGAAAACTCGTCACAAAGTTGTAGAGGAGTACAGAAAGAACTTGAAAACAAACTAAATATAAATGTGTTTCTTGTCATTGCTACGACCGAGAAAATCGGGTGATTTTCCCCGTTTGGTGCGTGTGAAGGGAAAAAGGATAAAGGGGTTATGCGTTGATACTGTTAAAAATCTGAAATCATAAATGGGACAGGGGGTATGCTTGACGATATGTCATACAAGTGATATAATTCTATCATAATTATATAGGAGGTTAGATATGATTATAAAAGCGTCAACGACATTAAGAAACAACTATCTAGAGATATCAAGATTGGCCCATAAAACATCCGAACCAATCTACATTACACGGAACGGTGAGGGGGATTTGGTGTTAATGAGTATGGAGGCGTTTGAAAAAAGAGAAAAGCAACTGAACTTGGAAAAACAGTTGTTGGAAGCAGGCAATTCTTATTTATTGCAAGGTAAAAGGTATTCTGTTGAGGAATTGGACGAAGCAATGTTAAAAGTTGCTGAGGAAGTAAAAAATGGTGAAAAATAAGTTTAAAGTTGTTGTTTCAAAATTTGTGTATGAATCCATTTTGGAGATTTACAGAGGAATTTGTTATGATAGTTTGAATGGAGCGGACACGGTACGAAAAGCAATAATTGCTGGTATGCGGTCTTTGCAAAATTTTCCCGAAAGATATCCTGTGTATGATGCAATAAGCATTGCCGACAGGCAGTTGCGTAAGATGGTCGTGTTAAAACGTTATTTGATATTTTATGAAGTTGTAGGTACAGAAGTCAGAATTTATCGTGTGGTTGATGGAAAGCGAGATTACCAATATTTGTTGTAAGATTATGATTGCTATTGTTTGAACGATTTGTTTTTTACAGATAATTTTACTCTCTTAATTGAGATGTTTGTCAAAGTTTTATTCATTGTCCGTGAGGTGTGACAAAGTTTGAAACGGGAAAATCGCACGATTTCAGAAGTAAATCGTGCGATTTTCCCGTTTAGAATCAAAGATGAGATTTTTGAATTACAGATTTGACATTTGATTAAATTTCTGATAATATGGGCATCGATGGGAGGAATATCAGAATGTATTTCGTGCGTCATGCAGAAAAGACTTTGTCTGAATGTGCAAAATATTTCCCCGCTGTTTTGGTGACAGGCGCCAGGCAGGTGGGCAAAAGTACCCTGTTGCAACATAAATTAAAAACGGTTAAATACATAACCATGGACGATGATGTCGCACTGGATGCCATTAGGGATGATGCTTATGGTTTTCTCACAGCACAGGGCACACCGGTCATATATGACGAGGTGCAAAGGGCGGCGGATTCCTTTAATGTTGTAAAACGGATAATTGACACGAATAAGCAGCCGGGGATGTTTTTCTTCAGCGGTTCGCAAAAATTTGCTTTAATGCAGGGGCTTTCTGAAAGTTTGGCAGGGCGTATTGGGATTGTTGAACTTCAGGGCTTGTCCAACAGGGAGATTTGGAAAGAAAAATTTTTTGTTCCATTTTTACCTACAAAAAATTATTTGTCATTACGCAAGACAAAGATAAAAATGGATAATAGTCAGTTGTGGCAGCGTATTCAACGTGGGTCTTACCCAGAACTTTGGGAAAAGAAGGATTTTCCTTCTGACAAGTTCTATAGTAGTTATCTTCAAACGTATTTGGAAAGAGATGTACGTCAATTAAGTCAGGTTGGTGATTTACGTTCCTTCAGGCGTTTTATGGGAATATTGGCAGGCAGGATTGGAGGACTTCTTAATTTGTCTTCTGCGGTCAGGGATGCGGAGATTGATGTTAAAACAGCAAAGCGTTGGCTGTTTGTGTTGGAAGCCAGCAATGTGATTTACCTTTTGCAACCATTTTCAACCAATGCCGCCAAACGGGTGATCAAGACACCTAAGTTATACTTTTATGATACAGGATTGGCATGTTATCTGACAAGGTGGACGAGCCCGGAAGTGACGGAATCAGGGGCGCAGGCAGGGGCACTTTTTGAAAATTTTGTGCTTATGGAAATTGTCAAATCTTACACTAATGCCGGACAGGAACCCCCTGTTTATTATTTCAGGGAGGCGGGGGGGAGAGAGATTGACTTGTTGTTCTATCAAAACAATACTCTTTATCCGGTAGAGATAAAAAAGACAGCATCGCCGAATGTGAAAGATATAAAAAATTTCCAGCTTATTGGAGAATATTTTTCGGAAGTACAAGTTGGTGAGGGCGGGATAATTTGTAATTATGACAAGGTGCTTGCCTTGAATGAGAAGAATAGCGTGATTCCTTTGAATTACATTTGATTCAGATCTTGTATGAAGATGATTTATCACAAAAACACACAGCAAAATGGCACAAAAACACACAACGAAATAGCACAAAAACACACAACAGTGTTGACAGCGTACAGGTGAATGTGGTAATATAATTCGGCAGAGGAGAGAGTATTATGGAATATTTGCCACGTCTTGCCGATAAAATGCTTTCTTTATATTTGGAAAGTTTTGGCGCAACATTAATAGTTGGTCCAAAGTGGTGCGGCAAGACGACTACCGCCGAACAGAAAGCAAAATCAATTTTACGCTTGCAAGATCCGGACAAGAGAGATGCTTTATTGGCTACGGCTATGACCAAACCATCACTCTTGCTTAAAGGTGAACATCCTCGTTTGATCGATGAATGGCAGGATGCTCCCGTACTTTGGGATGCGGTGCGTGTCAGTGTGGACAAAGAGCAGGAGGATGGTCTTTATATTTTAACCGGCTCAACCACAGTGCGTGAAGACCAGATTCATCATTCGGGAACAGGCCGTATTGCCCGTTTGCAAATGTCCCCAATGTCGTTGTTTGAATCTCAAGAGTCAAATGGTTTGGTTTCTTTGAGCAAACTTTTTAATGAAGAGGGATATGATTTTGATGGGGCTTCAACTGAGTTAACTATTGAAGACCTTGTTTTTGCAGCATCCAGGGGCGGGTGGCCAGGTTCTTTGGGAAAAAAAACGAAAAATTCCAAACTTTTGGTGGCAAAGGAATATTTGCATAATATTTGTTATAGTGATATATCCACAGTGGATAATGTGAGTAAAAATCCCAGGTGGGCGGAATTGCTGTTACGTTCCTATGCCCGGAATATTTCTACGGTTGTAACTTTAACTAATATCCGTAAGGACATTCTTGCTAATGCTGAAAATTTTTCTGTTGGCACACTGACGTTTTATATCGGTGCGTTGGAAAGATTGTTTGTTATTGATGAAGTTGAGGCGTGGTGTCCTGCTATCCGTTCTGCAACGGCAATCAGGGCGGGGAATAAAAGAGAGTTTATTGACCCGTCTATCGCAGTGGCGGCACTGGGGCTGAAACCCGAACAATTAGAGCAGGATTTAAAGACCTTTGGTTTCATTTTTGAATGTTTGTGTATTAGGGATTTAAAGGTTTATTCCCAAGCATTGGGGGGCAGATTATCATATTATAGGGATCGCTATGGATTGGAGGCGGATGCGGTTTTACATTTGCAGGATGGCCGTTATGCTTTAATTGAATTCAAGTTGGGAAGTCAGGAAATTGAGGAAGCAGCAACACATTTGAAACGGCTGGAAGCATTGATTAAGGAACACAACATTAAAGAAAAACAAGTACCTTTGCGTGAACCTGACTGGTTGATAGTAATTACCGGGGGAAATATGGCTTATACTTGCAGTGACGGAGTAAAAGTCATTCCCATAGGATGTTTGAGAGATTGATAATTGGGTTGTCGGGAGGGAAAAAATGAAAGTTTTTGTGTGGCGGCATAATAAGACACATCACAGTCATAGTATGATTAATGAGCCCTGTTTGAATAATAATTTTTATCTGGATGCCATTGCGGTGGTGGCGGCAAATTCCTTGGCTGAAGCGGTACAAATTCTTTGCGATGCCAAGCAGGGATGGCGGGCGGATGATTTGTTGGAACACCCTCACGAAGAATTTGAATTGGACAAACCCCAACTTTTGTTTTCCAATATAACGGGAAGTATTGATTTTCTTTAACAGTTAAAGCCGCTGCCAAACAATTAAATACGGCTGACAAGTAAAAGTACTTGACAAGAATAAAATCCTCGTATATAATAGCACCTGCTGTTGGAAAGCGGGGATTTTTTATGGAAGAAGTATTTGAAAAGAGAATGTATATGGCACAACTCTTTGATACATACAGAAATATGTTGACGGAAAAACAGATAACTTCTATGGAATTATACTTGAACGAAGATTTGTCCCTGACAGAAATTGCCGAATCCATGGGGGTCAGCCGGCAGGCGGTGTTTGACTTGCTGAAAAGGGTGGAAGGGCAGCTTTCAAAATATGAAGCAAAGCTTCATCTTTTGAAAAGTTAGAAGTTACAAGTTATAAGTTATAAATTAAAGGTGTGATGGTCTGGAAATGATTAAAAAAGATAATGTTGTTCAGGTTAAGAGTGAACAGTTTGCTTTGAGGATAGTTAAATGTTATCAATACCTTTCAACTTCTAAACGGGAAAAAGTTTTATCTAATCAGTTATTGAGATCAGGAACAAGTATAGGTGCGAATATTACGGAAGCGGAATATGCTCAAAGTGTTTTGGACTTTTATAACAAAATGCAAATTGCTTTGAAAGAAGCGGCTGAAAGCCGTTATTGGATAGAGTTATTGTATCAGGGGAATTATTTGGATAAGGAGCAGTACAGTTCGTTGTTAGGTGATGTTCAAGATATCATAAATATCTTGGTCAAGATTTCCAAGTCAAAGAAATCTAAAGAATTATAATCGGTAATTTTCGCAAAGCGAAAATTGTCCATAGTTTCTAACTTCTAACTTCTAACTTCTAACTTACAACTTTAACAATGTCATTTGAAAATTTATCAGAAAAACTGCAGAATGCGTTAAAACTCTTTCGTGGTCACGGAAGGATTACCGAGGCCGATTTAAAAGAACCTTTGCGTCAGGTGCGGATGGCACTTTTGGAGGCGGATGTCAATTTCAAAATTGCCAAAGATTTTGTTGGCAATATTAAAGACAAAGCATTAAACGCTACAATTGACCAAGGTTTGAACAGTCATCAGCAAATCATTAAAATTGTTAATGAGGAACTGATTGGCCTTTTAGGTGGGGAAACTGCCAAACTGCAAGTGGCACAGAAGGGACCGAGTATCTATTTGCTCTGCGGTTTGCAGGGTGCAGGCAAAACCACTTCTGCGGCCAAGTTAGCACATTATCTGAAATATAAAAGGAATAAGAAACCTTTGCTGGTGGCGGGAGATATTTACCGTCCGGCGGCTATCACCCAGTTGGAAGTTTTGGCAAAACAAGTGGGAGTGCCGAGTTTCAGTTTAGGTGACAAAGTGGCTGCGGTGGAGATTGCCAAACAGGCAGTTGAAAAGGCAAACTACTTGGGCTGTGATGTGGTGCTGATTGATACGGCGGGACGTTTGCAGATTGATGAAGAATTAATGCAAGAGTTGAAGGACGTAAAAGAGGCGGTACAACCTACAGAAATTCTTTTGACCATAGATGCCATGACCGGTCAGGAGGCGGTGAATATTGCTGATTCCTTCAATCAACAGTTGGGCATTGACGGCATTATTGCCACCAAACTTGACGGCGATGCCCGTGGCGGTGCGGTGCTCAGCGTTAAGCAGATTACAGGCAAGCCGGTAAAATTTGTTGGTATGGGTGAAAAAATAGATGCTTTGGAGCAATTTTACCCGGACCGAATGGCAAGCAGAATTCTGGGCATGGGCGATATCCTCAGTTTGATTGACAAGATTAAGGATACAACGGATTTGGCAAAGGCCATTGAAATGGAAAAGCAAATCCGTAAGAATGAATTTACTTTGGAAGATTTTCTCACCCAAATGCAACAGGTGCGGAAACTTGGTTCTTTGGAGTCAATCATTGGTATGATTCCCGGCATGGGCGGAATTGCCAACAAGATTAAGGAAGCCAATATAGATGAAAGGGAACTGGATAGGGTGGAGGCGATTATACGCTCCATGACCCCCAAAGAAAGACGCAGGCCGGAAATTATCAACGGCAGCAGGCGTAAAAGGATTGCGGACGGCAGCGGTATGCGGGTGCAGGATGTGAACAAGTTGCTGAAGAACTTTGAGCAGTCCAAAAAGATGATTAAGCAAATGGGGAACATGAAAAAATTTGGTATGGGATTCAAAATGCCGTTTGGCATGTGAATTATAAATTACGGATTATTTTAAGGAGGTGAAACCAAAATGGTTAAAATTCGTTTGAAACGCATGGGCGCAAAGAAAGCACCGTTCTATCGTGTGGTTGTGGCTGATGCCCGTGATTCCCGTGACGGTCGTTTTATTGAGAGTATCGGTTATTATGATGCTACAACTCAACCCGCTACGGTAAAACTGGATGCGCCAAAGGCAGTGGAATGGATGGGCAAGGGAGCCCAACCTACCGACACCGTGCGTAACCTGTTCAGCAAAAACGGTATTATGAAACAGTTTGCAGAACAAAAAGCGGCAAAATAAGGGGTGATTCAAGATGAAAGAATTGGTGGAAATTATTGCCAAATCTCTGGTGAACAGCCCTGAGGATGTGAAGGTGACGGAGGAGATGGACGGCACTGCCCTGAAGATTACTTTGAATGTTGCCCAACCTGATATGGGCAAGGTAATCGGCAAGCAGGGGCGTATTGCCAAGGCCATCCGTACTGTGATGAAGGCCGTTGCCATTCGTGAAAATGTGAAAGTTATTGTGGTGATTGGTGAGGAGAGGTAAGGTAAGGATTATGGACAATATGTATGTGCGTATTCCTGTTGCTGTTAAGGCAAAGGTTACAGAGGACACCAAACTGAAAATCATTGCGGATTTGGAAGAAACGGTTAAGCAGATGCAAGTGGAATTGGAAAGTTTTGAATTTGAAGCCCAAAAGGTTATCCGTCAGGCATCTGCGGACTTAAGCAAATTGCCCGCTTTGCGTCAACAGATTGAAATTCGTCGTGCCCAAATGGAAGAGGAAAAAACGGCGACAGAGGCAAAACTGGAGAGAGCAAAGAATTTGGAACTGGGTTCTGAAATCGGTCACGGCACCCTGGAACGTACTGTGGAAATTAAAATCGGTACTGACCTGGATGCACTCATGGGCGCAGAAATTTTGACAGAGGACGGCAAAATTATTGCCTTTCGTGAGTAATGAAAAATCAGATAGTTATTGGCAAGATTGTCGCTCCGCACGGTGTGCGGGGCGATATTCGTATTTTGCCGCTTACGGAAACGCCGGATATTTTTTTAGATCTGGATTATTTGCTTTTGGAAAAGGGTGGGAAACTCACTGTTACGAGAGCCCGTTTCCAAAAGAATTTAATTCTACTCAGTACGGAAGAAGTCACCAATATGGACGAGGCGGAAAAACTGCGTAATCAAAATGTCCTGATTGAAAAGGAAAAACTGCCCCCGTTGCCTGAAGGACGTTACTATGTGAGCGACCTGGTAGGTTTTATTTGCAGGGATGAGCAGGGCGGGGAAATAGGCATTTTCAAAGACACTTTGCAAACAGGCAGCAATGATATTTTTGTAATCAAGGGAAATGCGGGGAAAGAGATTCTGGTTCCCGCCATCCGTGACTATATATTGGAAATCAACACGGACAAGAAGGAAATGCTGATTCGTCTGCCCAAATGGGAGGGGGAGGAATGAAGTTTCTTTTCATTACCATTTTCCCGGAACAGATTGAGGCGGCCTCCGACCATAGTATTTTGAAGCGTGCCAGGGATGCGGGTCTTATTGAAATTTCCTGTATCAATCCCAGGGATTTCACTACGGACAAACACCGCAGCGTGGATGATTCGCCTTTTGGCGGCGGTGCGGGTATGGTGTTCAAACCCCAGCCCTTGGTGGCTGCAATCCGCAAAGCCAAAGAGGTTCTGCCGGATGCAAAGGTGATTGCCCTTTGTCCCGGAGGCGTAACATTGAAACAAAGTATGGTGGTGGACTATGCCCAAAAAGCACAAGATTTAATCTTAGTTTGCGGACATTATGAGGGGTTTGATGAACGCATTTTTAATTGGGTGGATGAAAAACTTTCCATTGGTGATTATGTTCTGACCGGCGGGGAACTGCCGGCCTTGGTACTGACGGATGCCGTCAGCCGCTTTATTCCCGGTGTACTTGGAAAATCTGAAAGTGCTGTGGAGGACAGTTTTGCTACCGGCCTGTTGGAATATCCCCAATATACCCGTCCTGAAGTGTTTGAAGGATTGCAGGTGCCTGAAGTTTTGAGGAACGGTGACCATGCCAAAATTGCGGCCTGGCGTTTGAAAAAATCTCTGATTGCCACTTACCGTTTGCGGAAGGATTTATTGACGGAAGAACAAATCGGAATGTTGGAAGGAACCTTACACCCCAAAATGTGCAAAACAGAGAGAAGGTTTTGGGAAGAAGTTCGTGCGGAACTAAATGAGGAACATTAAGTTAGAAATTGCCTATATCGGCACAAATTACAGAGGGATGCAGAGTCAGCCCGGCGGCGGGACTGTTCAGGATGAGTTGGAAGAATTTCTGACAAAGGTCTGCGGAGAGAAAATCCGCATTGCGGCCAGCGGCCGGACGGATGCGGGGGTGCATGCTCTTGGGCAGGTGGTTTCTTTCAAAACAAAGGGCGTAATTCCCTGCCCCAATATTTTGAGGGCGGCGGCTTCGCTTTTGCCGAAGGATATTGCGGTCTTAAATGCGGAAGAGATGCCCGAAGATTTTCATGCCCGGTTCAGTGCCAAAAGCAAAGAATATATCTATAAAATTTCCGCTTTGCCCGGACCGAATCCCTTTTTGCATGACCGTTGCTGGCTGTTGGGAGAAAAACTGGATTTGGCAAAGATGAATGAGGCGGCAAAATTGCTCATAGGCGAAAAAGATTTTGCGGCCTTTTGCAGCAGCGGTTCGGACAACACAACCACAGTCCGCAGGGTGGACAGGGCGGGGTTTGTGCAAAAAGGGGATATGACAGAATTTCAAATTCTTGCCAACGGATTTTTATATCACATGGTGCGTAATCTGGTCTGGAGTTTGGTGCAGGTGGGATTGGGCAAAAGGTCTGTGGCGGAATTCCAAAACCAGTTGGACGGCCCCCGCAATGCCTTTGAGTCATCCCCGGCTCCGGCGGGGGGCTTATATCTCTATAAAGTGAATTACGAATATTTGAGTGATTTTGCTTGACAAAAATCGTTCTTATTTATATAATATATGACGCTTGTCAGTCCATGTCCGATTTCATTAGCCCCGAATGACGGTGTGGGGACAACATTTTAGAAAATTTTTTAATGGAGGAAAGAAGGATGAAGACATTCTTGGCTAATCCGTCCAACATTGAACACAAGTGGTTCGTGGTGGACGCAGCTGATAAAACCTTGGGTCGTCTGGCTGTAGAAGTAGCAAAAGTCCTGCGTGGCAAACACAAACCTACCTTTACCCCGCACATGGACTGCGGCGACCATGTAATCGTCATCAATGCGGCAAAAGTTGCATTGAGCGGCAAGAAACTGACCGACAAAGTATATTTCTCCCACAGCGGTTATCTGGGAGGGGACAAGTACGTCAAAGCCGGGGATATGTTGGCAAAATTCCCCTGCCGTGTAGTGGAAATGGCAGTAAAGGGTATGATTCCCCACAATCGTCTTGGCAGTAAGATTTACACAAAACTTCATGTGTATGCGGGTGCGGAGCATCCCCATGCAGCACAAAAACCGGAAGTTTTGGAAATTGATGTTCGTTAATCCGGGAGGGTATTGAAATGGCAGATAAAGCAGTTTATATGGCTACAGGCCGTCGTAAAGCATCCGTTGCCCGTGTGCGTATGTTCCCGGGAGACGGTAAAATCACAGTTAACGAAAAACCGTTGGAAGAGTACTTCGGTCTGAAGACCATGGTGCTGATTGTTAACCAACCTTTGGAAGTTACCGACACCAAAGGCAAGTATGACATCATTGCCAATGTCTTCGGAGGCGGCTTCAACGGACAGGCAGGTGCGGTGCGTCACGGTATTGCCCGTGCCTTGCTGAAAATTGATTTGGACTTCCGTGCCCCTTTGAAAAAGGCAGGTCTTCTGACCCGGGATCCCCGTGTCAAGGAGCGTCGTAAATATGGTCTTAAGAAAGCACGTAAGGCAAGCCAGTACAGCAAGCGTTAAAGATTACAAAATCCGTCGCAAGTGCGGCGGATTTTTCACGAAGCGGGAGGTATAAAAATGAAAGTATTAGTATTGAACTGCGGCAGTTCCTCTATCAAGTACCAACTTTTGGACATGGAAAGTGAAAAAGTGATTACCAAAGGTCTGGTGGAACGGATTGGTTTGAGCGGCAGCCGGATGAAATATCAGGTTGAGGATGCCCAATATTTGGTGGAACAGGATATTGCGGGCCACAGTGCGGGCATTGCCCTGGTGCTTGATATTCTTTGCAACGGACCCCACAAGGTAATTGACAGTTTGAATGAAATTGATGTGGTGGGCCACAGGGTTACCCACGGGGGCGAACTTTTTAAGGATACGGTGAAGGTGGACGAAGATGTTATTGAGGGTATTAAAAAGTGCATTACCATTGCACCTTTGCACAATCCCGCCAATTTGGCAGGCATTGAAACCTGTATGAAACTGATTCCCAAAACACCGCAAATTGCCGTGTTTGATACGGCTTTCCACCAACAAATGCCGGAAAAGGCCTATATGTATGGCCTGCCCTATGATTTGTACAAAAAATATGGTATCCGCCGTTACGGTTTTCACGGCACTTCCCACCGCTATGTAATGGAAAGGACTGCGGAACTGATGGGCAAAAAGCCGGAAGAACTGAAACTGGTGGTATGCCACCTGGGCAACGGTGCCAGCGTTACGGCCGTCAAAAACGGTCATTCCGTGGATACCAGTATGGGCTTTACCCCTTTGGACGGTTTGATTATGGGTACCCGTTCCGGCGAAATTGACCCGGCTTTGGTCGGTTTCATTATGGAACATGAAGATATGACCGTAAAACAGGTAATGCGTTATTTGAACAACCAGTCCGGCGTGCTCGGCCTTTCCGGAATTTCCAGCGATTTCCGTGATATTGAGGATGCGGCAATCAATGGGGATGAACGGGCAGAAATGACTATTGACACTTTTGCCTATCAGGTGGAGAAATTTATCGGCAGTTATATTATGGTTATGGACGGTGTGGACGCCATTGTGTTCACAGCAGGCCTGGGGGAAAATTCACCCTATGTGCGTAAGAAGGTTTGTGCGGATTTAAGTCATTTGGGCACAAAGTTGGATGAACAACGCAATGAATATGGTGACAAACCACGTAAAATCAGTACGGACGATTCCAAAGTGGCGGTTTATATTGTTCCCACGGATGAGGAACTGATGATTGCCAGAGAGTGTAAAAGAATGTTGGGGAAGTGAGGAAAAAAATGAAGTTTGATTTGAAAGTTGGTGTCAGCGCCCGCCATTGTCATTTGACCAGGGAAACGATGGATGTGCTTTTTGGCAAGGGCAGCGAATTACATAAAAAGAAACCCATCAGCCAGCCGGGGCAGTTTGCTTCCGAAGAGCAGGTAAAACTGGTAACACCCAAAGGGGAAATGACTTTCAGAATTTTAGGCCCCTTGCGTCCCTATGATCAGGTGGAATTAAGTTTAAGCGAGGCCAGAAAAATGGGCATAAAACCGGTAATGCGTCAGTCCGGGGATTTGGAAGATACGCCGGCCATGCATTTGGTGGGACCTAAGGGGGAAATAGATTTGCCCAAGGGGGTCATTATTGCCGGACGCCATATTCATTTATGCCCGGCGACCGCATCCAAGTACGGTCTGAAAAACAATGATATTGTTTCTCTGGTTGTTAAAGGCGACAGGGCTTTGCGTTTTGAAAATGTTATAGTCCGTGCCGGCGTGACCCATGCGGATGAAGTTCACATTGATACGGATGAGGGCAATGCCTGCAATGTGAATACGGGTGATGTTATGGAAGTTGTCTGGTAAAACAAAATAAAAAAGGCCGCACTGCTTAAAGCAGTACGGTCTTTTTTTATGCTCTTCTCTCCAGCACTGCGGCCACCGGGCTGCCCACGGCACATATTCCTCCGCTTAGGGCTGCTTCCTTCCGGACCTGACCCGGTTCACAGTATCCTATTGCGTGGACCCGATGGACGCAGTGCTAAAGAGAAAAGAAAAACCGCTTATTAGGCGGTGATTTTCAAATGGCGGAGAGAAAGGGATTCGAACCCTTGGTACGGTTATGCCGTACACACGCTTTCCAGGCGTGCACCTTCAACCACTCGGTCATCTCTCCGTGCAGTCGCAAAAAGAATTATACTTTTTTTTGTTTTTTATGTCAAGACAAATCTAAACTTTAATCGTCTTCCACGTCAGGCATAAGGAGCAGGGCACATTCGGCGTTGAGCAGCAATGCCCTTGAGGTGCTGCCCAGACGGTCATTGATGTCGTTGGCGCCGGCACCGGTTTTGGCCATGGTGATGATTTGGCAGTGGCTTGCTTCTGCAGTTTTGATAATTTCCTTGCTGGCGACCCCTTCTTTGACAACATATTCCGCTTTAATATTGAACATTTTTAATTCATCGGTAAGTTCCTGCAAAAAAGTGGAGGCCTCTTCAAAATTGGTGTCATCTTCGTCCTCAATAACATGGATTAAAATTACATGCCCCACATTATTGCGTAATTCCTTGAGGATATCCAAGGCCTGTAAAGATTTTTTGGAAAAGTCGGTGGCAACAAGCACCTTGTTCAAAAGGTTTTCCTGCGCATCCTCATCATCCTTGTCAATAAAGATGGGCTGCAGGGAAGATCTGGCCAAATCATAAGTGGTGCTGTCGCCCATAATGGCGCTGCGGATGAATCCCTTGCCGTGGCTGGCGACAAAAATCAAATCGGCATCATTATCTTCCGTCAGACGGTGGATTTGTTCTGCCGGATCACCTTTGGCGGTGAGAATTTTCACATCATCGTAGCCCTCTTTTACAAGAAGGTCTTTGTAACTGTTTAACTTCCCAATAATTTCCTTGTGCTTACTACTTCGGGGCTCTGCATCGTCTTCGTCCTCAAAGACATGCGCCAGAAGAACTTGGGTGTCCCCGTTGGGACACAAACTGGTCAGGCCGTCAGTCATATTGGCGGACTGACGGGACAGGTCCGTTGCCATAAGAACCCGTGAAAAACTGCTCATAGGTTGCTCCTTTCAAATTAAGAAACAAATTTGTTAAGTATATTATAGCACATATTTTTGGTATTTGTAAAATTTTATTGTTTATGTTAAAATTACTACATTATATTTTGGGAAAAGGATTAGTTATGAAATTAAAAAATTTTGAGACATTTGGGTTTAAGTCATTTGCAGAGAAAACTGAATTAAGTTTTGACAGGGGCATTACCGCCATAGTGGGACCCAACGGCAGCGGCAAGTCCAATATTGCTGATGCCATCCGCTGGGTGCTGGGCGAACAGAGTTCCAAAAACCTGCGTGGCGGCAAAATGGAGGATGTAATCTTCAGCGGCACGGCCAAACGCCGTCAGTTAGGTCTGGCTGAAGTTAATTTGGTTTTTGACAATACGGACCACCAGTTACCCTTGGAATTTGATGAGGTGTGCCTGACCCGCCGCCTGTACCGCAGCGGGGACAGCGAATATCAAATCAACAAGAAAAATGTCCGTTTGAAAGATATTGTGGACCTGATGGCGGATACGGGACTGGGCAAAGGTTCCATGAGCATTATCGGCCAGAACAAGATTGATGAAATTCTGAATTCCCGTCCTGAAGAAAGGCGTACTATTTTTGAAGAGGCCGCAGGGATTTCCAAATACCGTATGCGGAAAAAGGAAGCAATGCGGAAACTGGAGGATACGGGCACAAGTTTAATCCGTATTAACGATATTAAAACGGAAATAGAAAATCAGGTTGCGCCCATGAAAGAAGCGGCGGAAAAGACCATGAAGTTCAACGAACTGGACGCTTTGCTGAAACAGGTGCGGCTGACAGAATTTATGCGTAAAATTGATAATGTGGAAACCACCCGTCAAAAACTTTTGGACAAGCAAACAAATTTGCAAAATGAACTGACGGTCAAGCAGGCGGAACTGGGGCAGAAGGAAGCCCTTGCTTCGGAATTGAAACGGGCTTGGGATAAGTTGAATGAGGACTTTGCCAATTTGCAGGGAGTGATTGCAGATAAGCAAACGGCTTTGGAACACTTGCGTGGGGAAATGGGTGTGCTGACGGTACGGAAGGAACAAAGTCAGAAAAGCAGCGTCCGTTTGGAAGAAAAGAATAAAAGTTTGGCGGAGCAGATAGGGAATAATCAGCAAATGCTGGACGGTTTGGCTCAGGAACTTGATGCTTTGGAAAATACCCATGGGGCTTTGCAACAACAATTGGATGCCAAGCAAGAGGAACGGAAAGAAGCACAGGCACGCTATGATGCCGCCAACAGCGAGCAGAATGATGCCCAGAGCAGTTATTTTCAGGGAATGCAGGAAATTTTGGCTTTGCGTTCCGAACTCAGTACCTTGGAAAAAGAGCAAGATAATAGAGTTAAGCAAAGGGAAGGTCTTAAGGATGTAATTACCGCTTTGGAGACCCAGGCGGAAGATGTGGAAACACGTGGCAGAACGGTTACGGACGAACTGGCACGGGTGGAGCATGACAGGGACAGGTTCCAAAAAGAACTGGATGAACTGAAAAATACTTTAGCGGCACAGAATGAAAATGTTGCGGCCCAGGCCAACGGCAAGGCGGAGGCGGAACGCCGTCTGGCTATGGCGGAAACCCGGTTGAAAACATTGGAGCAAATGCAGGAAAGTTATGAGGGTTTTGGCAACGGCATTCGTACCGTGTTAAAATCTGAAGCCGCCTGGCGTGATAAAATTATCGGGGTGGCGGCGGAACTGATTAAGGTGGAACCGGAATTAGTTACGGCTATTGAAACCGCATTGGGTGACGGGGCGCAGAATATCGTTACGGAAAATGCCCAAACAGCAAAAACCGCCATTCGTTATTTGAAAGAACAGAACGCAGGCAGGGCAACATTTTTGCCCTTGGACACTATTGAGCCCAGAGCGTTAAAAGATGATGAACTGGCACTGGCAAAATTGCCGGGAGTTTTGGGTTATGCCTATGATTTGATTGAATGTGAACCAGTTGCAGAAAAAGCATTAAAATTTTTGTTGGGACGTATTCTGGTGGCGGAGAATTTGGACGTGGCCCTTGATGCCGCCAAAGAGGGAAGATTCCGTTTGAAAGTTGTAACCCTGGACGGGGATGTGGTGAATGCGGGCGGTTCCATGACCGGCGGCGCAAGAAGGCATCGGGAAGGATTTTTGAGCAGGGAAAAGACCATTGAGAAACTGACCGCCCAGGTAACGCAGTTGGAAAGTGAGGTCTTGGACTGGCAGGAAAAACTGGAAGCGGCACAGGATATAGCCGGCACCACAGCAAAGAGGGAACGGGAACTTGCGGATAATGTTGACAAAGGAAGTTTGCGGGTCAAAGAATTGCAGTTGGACGCCGCTAATTTGCAAAGGGAAAAGAACGAGGTGGACGGCAAACTGACGGCGGCAATTGGTGACCGCACGGAAGCCGCCAATATGTATATGGCACAACGGGACAGGGTGAAAGAATTACGCAATACTTTGACAGAACGGGAAAATATGGATAAAGGCGCCAAAGAAAAATTGGATGAATTGGGCGGACGTATCAACAAGGAAAAGACCAATCTGAGTGTTTTGGATGCGGCTATTGGAGATATAAAAATTGCTATGGCCCAGAATGAATCTGATACGAAATACAAAGAAGAACGTATGAAGGATTTGGATGGGGAACAGGCAAAACTGCAAAAAGATATTACCGATAATGAGCAGGAGCGGGAAAACCTGGCCCAGGTGGTGGCGGAATGCGATGTCCAGTATCAGGAAATGTCCGTACAACAGGATAAGATGATGCTGGATTTGGCGGAAAGTTCCGGCGGTAAAGAAAAGTTTATGGCAGAACGGGCAACGGCACAAGCCAAGTATGAAGAAGCAGACCAATTTGCTTTGGAGTTCCGCAGGACGGTGGCAAGTGCGGAGACCAAAGTGCATCAGACGGATGTGGATTTGACCCGTGCCAATGCGGATTATGAACATGCTTTGGAACAGTTGGATTTGGAATACCACATGACCATTGAGGAAGCCCACAAGAGTGATTTGCTGCAAGACAGCGACAGGGAACTGAGCCGTAAGGAAAGGGATTTGACCAATCAAATTATTGATTTGGGCCCGGTGAATCCTGCCGCAGTGGAAGAATATAATGCGGTTAAGGAAAGGGCGGAACTTTATCAGACACAATATGCGGATTTGGTTGCGGCAAAAGAAAAACTGGAAACAGTTATTGCGGAAATTAACGCAGGCATGACCAGCCGTTTCAGCGAGGCCTTCCACCAGATAAACACCTATTTTGTAGAATGTTATCAGGAACTTTTTGGGGGCGGCACCGCATCCTTGAAATTGATTGACCCCAACGATTCATTGGAAAGCGGTATTGATATTGAAGCACAACCTCCGGGAAAGAAGACCAAAGGATTGTTCTTGCTTAGCGGCGGGGAGCGGGCTTTGACGGTTATTGCCCTGCTCTTTGCACTTTTGCGTTATCAGCCCAGCCCCTTCTGTATTCTGGACGAAATTGACGCGCCTTTGGACGATGCCAATATAGGAAGGTTCAGTAATTTCCTGCACAACTATGCCCAAAAGACCCAGTTCATTGTGATTACCCATCGCAAGGGAACTATGGAAAGTGCGGATATTATGTACGGTGTAACAATGGAAGAAAGCGGCGTGTCCAAACTGCTTTCGGTTAAAATCAGTGATGCGGTGGAGCAGGAAGGTATAAATGCCTGATGAATTTTTTTGAAACATTGAAGGCGGGTCTGGCAAAAACCCGTTCCAATTTTACCAACAGAATAGTGGAGTTGATTACGGGCAGTACCCATCTGGACGAGGATTTTTATGAAGAACTGGAAATGATTCTCATCAGTGCGGATGTGGGGACCAAGACCACGGAGAAACTTTTGCAGGCGGTGCGGGACGGGGCAAAAAAAGGTGAAATCAAGGAACCCTCCGCTGTAATGCCCTTTTTGAAAAATTATTTAATAAATATGTTGACATACGAGGGACAACGGACTAAGATAAGTAGCAGACCGACTGTGATTTTAGTTGTGGGTGTTAACGGGGTGGGCAAAACCACTACCATTGGCAAACTGGCCAATTATTTTACCCTTTTCAAATATAAAGTTCTTTTGGCGGCGGCGGACACATTCCGGGCGGCGGCGGTGGAACAGTTGAAGATTTGGGGTGAGCGTGGTGGTGTGGATGTTATTGCTCACGGAGAAGGGGCAGACCCGGCGGCGGTGGTGTTTGACGCAGTTCAGGCGGCCAAAGCAAGGGGCGCGGACATTCTCTTTATAGACACGGCGGGCAGATTACATAACAAAGTGAATTTGATGAATGAATTGGAAAAAATTCATCGGGTTATAAAAAAAGAAATTCCAGAGGGGCCTCAGGAAACATTTTTGGTGCTGGATGCCACCATGGGTCAGAATGCCATCGCCCAGGCCAAGGTCTTTATGGAAAGCGCCAAGGTTACGGGGGTTATTCTCACCAAGTTGGACGGTACGGCCAAGGGCGGCATGGCGGTGACGGTAAGAGAGGAATTGGGACTGCCGGTAAAATGGATTGGCTGCGGGGAAGGGATGATGGATTTCAGACCCTTTGAGGCGGACAAATTTGTGGAAGCGTTGTTTGAGTAATGAGTAATTAGTAATTAGTAATTAGTAATTATGGTAGGATGTTCCAGTGATTATATGTTGGGTTTCAGGTGTGCGGGGTTATGCGAACCCTCGTCCGCCCATAAAGGGGCGGGGGACCGACACAGTTTTTAAGGTCGGTGGTGGGGTGAGCAATTACGCTGTCGCTAATGAATAGATAAAAACTTAAAACTTAAAGTTAAGGTGAAAAGTTCCTGGGATTATAGCAGGGAAGTTGGCAGAGAGAGAATTTTTTTATTCTAATCACAGGAACATATTACCATAGTTTTAAGATTTAAGTTTTTAACTTTTAGTTTTTTGATGTTCCTTTGATTATATAATCGGGAATTTTCGCAAAGCGAAAATTGTCCATAATTTCCCATTACTAATTACTCATTACTAATTATATATTGCGGAAGGGTGGTCGAGTGGTTTAAGGCTCTGGTCTTGAAAACCAGCGAGGGGAAACCCTCCGTGGGTTCGAATCCCACCCCTTCCGCCATTTTTTTGCTTTGCAAAAAAATGGCGGGTTAAAAGTTGTAAGTTGGAAGTTATAAATTAAAGGTTGGATGGTCTGGAAACAATTAGAAATGTGAATTGTGAAATGTGAAATGAAGGTAGGATGTTCCTGTGATTATATAATCGGGAATTTTCGCAAAGCGAAAATTCTCCATAATTACTCATTACTAATTTTTAATTCAAAAATGTTATTAACTGATACAAGCATTACCAACTTCATAGAGAAACTTGCTTCCAAGTCCCCCACTCCGGGCGGTGGCGGGGCGGCGGCAGTGGCGGGCGCTTTGGCCGCCGCCCTTGCGGGTATGATGGCAAACCTTACTTTGGGTAAGGAAAAATTTGCTGCGGTGGAGCAGGAGGTGAAAGTTTTGGAAGGGGAACTGGCTGTTGCACGGGCAGAACTTTTGAAACTGGTTGACGAAGATGCCAAGGCCTACCAGATGATTATGGATGGCTATGCCTTGCCGAAGAACACGGAACAGGAAAAAATGTTGCGTGGCGAATATCTGGCAAAGGCGGCACAGGGGGCGGCTTTGGTGCCATTAAGAATTTGCAGACATTGTGTCAGGGTTGGGGAATTGACAGAGAGGGTTGCTAAAATTGGCAACCGGGGACTTTTGACGGATGGGGCCTGCGGTGCCATTATGGCGGCGGCGGCCTTTGAAAGTGCGGCATTGAATGTGGCAATAAATTTGCCCATGACGCACAACGAAGAATTTATAAAGGACTGCAAAACGCAGTTGGCGGAATACAAAACAAAGGTTCAAAATTGCAAAGCGGCAGTTTTGGCGTTGGTTGACAAACTATGATTAGTATGCTGGGGTTTCCCGTGCTTTTGGCGGCGCTCATTGCCTATTGCATTACCCCTTTTGTAAAAAAAATAGCCCTCAAAGTGGGGGCGGTGGATATGCCGAATGACCGTAAGGTGCATAAAACGCCCATGCCACGTCTGGGAGGTTTGGCCATTTATTTGGCATTTACGGCGGCAGTTTTGCTGGCAGTACCCTTTTCAAAGGATTTGTTGGGAATTCTCTTGGGGGGTACTTTTATTGCTGTAGTGGGTATTTTGGATGATATTTACCAACTGCCGGCAAAGGTCAAACTGTTGGGGCAAATCCTCAGCGCTGCGGTGCTGATTGCCTTTGACATCAAAATGGAGTGGATGACCAACCCTTTTGGCAATGGCGAATACATTTATTTTGAATATCTGAGCGTGCCTTTTACGATTTTTTGGGTGGTGGCCTTTACCAATATTACCAATCTCATAGACGGTCTGGACGGGCTTGCCGCCGGGGTGGGGGCAATTGCTTCCTTTACCACGGCATGTTTGGCGGCACAGGCGGGATATATGGAGCCGGCCATGCTCAGTGCGGCGCTTTTTGGTTCTTGCATAGGATTTGTCCGTTACAATTTTAACCCTGCCACAATCTTTATGGGGGATACGGGTTCAATGTTCATAGGGTTTATATTGGCGGCCTTCAGTGTGGACGGGGCGGTGAAAACCGCTGCCGGTATTTCGCTCTTTGTGCCGGTCATAGTCATGGGGCTGCCCATTGCAGACACGGCCTGTGCCATTGTTCGCCGCTACCGCAGCGGAAGGCCGATTTTTCAGCCGGACAAGGGGCATATCCATCACCGGCTGATGGAAAAGGGCATGAACCAAAAACAGGCGGTACTTTTTTTGTATGCCATTACCGGGGCATTGGCTGTTGCCGCCGTGCTTTATGCAGAGTTGAAAGGGATTTGGGCGGCACTCCTGATTGCAGTCATTGCCACAACGGTGGCAGTGGGGGCGAGGAAGATGGGGATGTTCAGTTATAGGGATGGGGAGAAGGACGATAAGGATTAGAAATGTCAAAGAACAAAGAGCAAAGAACAAATATGGTAAGGCGTTCAGGGGGTTAAATATAATGCGTAATTCGCAATTCGCAATGCGTAATCTAATTAAGAATTAAGAATGCAGGTAAATAGTTCCGGTGATTATAATTTGGGTTTCGGGTGGGCGGGGTTATGCGAACCCTCGTCCGCACCTAAAGGGGCGGGGGACCGTCTAAAGGAACATAGAAGGACGGTGGTGGGGTGAGCAATTACGCTGACGCTAATGAAAAGATTAAAACTTAAAACTTAAAATTTATGAATGCTTCGCATAAACAAAAACACCCGTCTGCCCCTTTGTTCCTGTGGGCAGCCACCCTCTCCAAGAAGAGGGAAAATAAGTTCGCATCAAGCGGGCTTTTTTATCTTTAATCAAAGGAACATCTTGCCATAGTTTTAAGTTGTTAATTTTATTTTTTTTTGCAGTCGGCAGATTTGTTGGCTGCTTTTTCATTGCTTAATTATTGGGTGTTTTTTGGTGGGTTTTTGTGGTATAATATTTATAATTATTCTTGCCTCCCAATCAGGGGAGGTGTCAAAAATGCCTTGCATTTTTGACGGAGGGGTTAGTTTGCGGTTGTAGATTTGATAAATGTGTGGAAAGGGTTTTTAGGGATAAACTATGAATTTGGTTAATCTTGAATATGTGAGTTCTGGAGATATTGTTCAGGACAGTTGCAAAATAATTGAAACATCCCAGTTATTAGCATATAAATCAATCAATTATTTGTTGTTGCAAAGAAACTGGTTACTTGGAAAACGCATTGCAGAAGAGGAACTGAAGGGCGGTAACAGGGCGGACTATGGGGTTGAGGTTGTAAAAAATCTTGCTAAATCTCTAACTAAAATTTATGGTAAAGGTTTTACGTGGCGGATTTTATATTATTGTGTGGAGTTTTATAAAAACTACCCAAACATTTTGCACTCACTGAGTGCAAAATCTGAAATACCATTATCATTTACACATTATCGTATTCTTATGCAAGTTAAAGATACAACAGCAAGGTTATGGTATGAACAGGAAGCATTAAGAGAATGTTGGGCGGTGCGTACTTTGCAACGGAACATTAACAGTCAATATTACTACCGTCTGTTGAAGTCCCAAAATAAAGAAAAAGTTGTCAATGAAATGAAAAATTTTACTGACCAATATCAGGAAAACAAACTTGAATTTATCAAAAACCCAATGGTAACAGAATTTTTGGGATTGTCCTCAAATACTGACTATACAGAAAGTGATTTAGAAAAAAGCATTATTTCCAATTTGCAAAAATTTTTGATGGAAATGGGCAAGGGCTATGCTTTTGTAGCAAGACAGCAGCATATCCATACGGAAAAAGAAGATTATTACATTGATTTGGTGTTCTATAACTATATCTTGAAATGTTTTGTTTTGATTGATTTGAAAACCACTAAAATAACTCATCAGGATGTGGGACAGATGGATATGTATATCCGTATGTATGACGAATTGAAACGGGGCGAGGGTGATAATCCCACATTGGGGATTGTGTTGTGTGCCGATACGGATTCAGATGTGGCAAGATATTCAGTTTTACATGACAATGAGCAGTTGTATATGTCAAAGTATAAGTTGTATCTGCCTACGGAGGAAGAGTTGCGGGCGGAGATAGAAGCACAAAAAACTATTTTCCAGTTGCAACAGTCAGAAAAAAAGTAAATTTTTCCTGTAAAATATTTTGCATTCAGTGGGTGCAAAATATTGGAAATTTGATTTCGTATTACAATCGTCTTTTGCAGACCTTTTCCTGAATCTCAGCAAGAGAAGAGGAATCGGAATAAATGTCAAAGAACAAATATGGCAAAATGTTTCGGTGATTAAAGGCAGTCGGCAGATTTGTTGGATGCTTTTTCATTGCTTGGATTAAGCAATTAGGTTTGTGATTTTGTTATAATTTTTATTTTGGATGTAGTTGATTTTTCTTGTAGGAAAACGTATAATATTAAGTACTTGTGGAGGTTAGATATTTGTATGGTAAAAAATCAGTCAAATCGACTTACTAATCAGCATAAACAATCACATGGTGTTATCGGAATTTTTGGCGAAGAGGCTAAAAAACACGATATGACTGTTGGTCGTATTGCCCATTTTGTTATGCAACAGCTGCAAATAGATTATCCAAATTTGGTTTTTAGATGTCGCTCTTCTGTTTCTAAAGCAGAGATTAATGAAGCATTGCAAAAGATAGATAAGGAATTGGGACAAACACTTTTTTTGGTAAATTCTTCTATTAAGCCAGATGGTGGTTTAATAGAAGTAATGGATGATAATGGTAATTGGAGAGTTGTTTTGGTATCTGAGGCAAAACATCAAGGGAAAGATATAGAAAATATTAAAGCAGGAAAATTGGTTGGTAAGAATAATAACCAAGATTTAATGGCGGCCGGTAACGCAATTGAGCGTTCTCATAAAAATATTTCTGAAATTGCCAACTTTATGTTATCAGAGTCGTATTTTCCATATGTTTTATTTTTGGAGGGATCTAATTTCATAACAGAGGATATTGTTGTTACTCGACCGGATGGCAAAAAAATTAAAATAAAATATAGGGATGGTAGTATTAATAGAATAGATAGGCTAACATCAGCAAACTACGGTTTACCTATTAATAAAAATTTGTGTAAAAACAAGTTTGTACAACATTTTGATAAAGTTATAATGCTACAGGCAGCATCTATTTATACACAAGGAAATGGAGAGGAATGGTCTCCAAAGGATATGTTTAGTGTGATGTATGATATATGCAATACTTCTCTTAAAATTTTGGGGAGTGATTTGTTTATACAATTAACGAAAAAAAAATGGTAAGAAAAAATCAAAATAATTTTTTGAGTGAAGCTAAACATAATAAAAAAGACGAATTCTATACTCAATTAGTTGATGTTGAGAATGAATTAAGATTTTACAAAAAACATTTTAGAAATAAAATTGTTTTTTGTAATTGTGATAATCCATTGATTAGTAATTTTTATGATTATTTTGTAAGTCATTTTAAGGAACTTGGTTTAAAAAAAGTTATTTGTGCATGTTATCAACCGAATTGTTATAATTTATTTAATTTTGAAGAAAAACGTCATGGCTTTTATTATGAGTATACTGGAATTGAAAAGATGAAGCCAACAATGAACGATGTATCTTATTTTGATGGAGATGGAGACTTTAGAAGTAAGGAAAGTATTACGCTTTTAAAACAATCTGATATTGTGGTTACAAATCCGCCGTTTTCTTTGTTTAGAGAATTTGTTTCGCAACTTGTTAAATACAGAAAAAAATTTTTATTGATTGCTAATATTAATTCTATCACATACAAAGAAATTTTTTCCTTAATTCAAAATAATAAGATTTGGTTAGGGATTAATTTTGGTAGAGGAATTTCTGGTTTTATTGTCCCCGATGATTATGAGCTTTATGGGACTGAAACAAAGATTAATGATTTAGGTCAACGAATTGTTTCAACAAATAATTGTTTGTGGCTAACTAATCTTGATAATTTAATTCGTCATGAAAAAATGTCTTTGACAAAAAAATATTATGGTAATGAGAATTTATATCCTTTTTATGATAATTATGATGGAATTAATGTAGATAAAACAAATGATATCCCAGCTGACTATGAGGGGGCGATGGGCGTACCAATTACATTTTTACATAAATTTAATCCTGAACAATTTGAACTTATACGATTTCGAAAAGGTAATGATGAGAAAGATTTAAAAATAAAAGGAAGGACACCATATTTTAGAATTTTAATTAGAAATAAAATTTTAGAAACTTAAAAAATATAATAATGATGTTTTATATGAAGATAACAAGTAGTCCGCAAATTATTTGCGGACTTTTTTTATGAAATTACTCTTGACTAAATCTTGTTTTTAATATAAATTATTTGCACTTTTAGACCTAAAAGAATAAATCAGAAAGGAGTTTTTTGTTTTTTTTTAGTATTAAAGTGCACTAAAAAAATCCGGATCAAACTAATCTGGAGGCGCTTCCAGTAGAAAGATTAAAAATTGCTTTTTACTGAAAACGGCGAGACATGGGAAAGTTTTGTTTATGTCCCCAAAAAGCCCATAGGCATTAACCCTGACGGAACTTGGAATTATGAAATTGTCGCCAAACTGATTGCGGCGGCACAAAAAGGGGATAACAATGCACAAATCAAACTCTTTGAACAGTACCAGTACATGTGGAAAAAAGAAATCACCGGTTTTGTGGAAGATATGCTGACATATGAAGATGCCCAACAGGAAGCGTTTTACATCCTTATGAAATGTTTAATCACTTATCAGAACCGTGAACGTGCCTATTTCCTTAATTATTATATGACTGCCTTACATACACATCTTATGGAAATCTCGGGCAATGAAAAAGCATTAAAAGAACGATGTTTTTTCTCGCTTGACGAGGAAGATGAAAACGGAAACCAGTTACACAGTTTGCAAGATTATGGCAGCAAGGATATTACAGATTTCAGCAATATTAAAGCACTTTTAACAGATATGGAATATAAGATTATTATTGCCCATTATTATTATGACATCGGATTAAAGGATATTGCCAAACACTACAACCTTAGCTATCAATATATCAGATTATTAAATTCTCATGCAATTAAAAAACTTGAAATACTGATATAAAAAAAAAAAAAGAATAGTCCTATAGGTTAAGTCCATAGGGCTATTCTTTTTTTATTTATATATTGGTCGCTCCGTATATTGGCTACTGCATAGAGAACTTATAAAAGGCATCCCCGAGAGAGAGAGAAGCGGTGAAAAGAAAAACAAGAAAAAGAAAAGTTTTCAAAAATCACTCTCAATTATAAAAGAACGGATTTTTGATGCGAATTGTTGAATAAAAAAAATATTTTTTTTCCATTCAACATTTTGATGTTTTTTTCCGTTCTTTTATATATAGGGGGTAAAACGCCCGGGAGTTTTCCCTCATGGGGTTAAAAGTTGAAAATGCGTAATTCGCAATGCACAATTCACAATGATGGTAGGATGTTCCGGTGATTAGATGGAATTACCCCTTCCTTTTGGGAGGGGAGGGCCGATACCGGAACGTGGACCGGCGGGGTGAGCGATTAGGCAGTGACAGAGTTTTCTGCGTAATCCGCACCCCCAGTCGCAACCACGTTCCTGAAAGCGACAGCCCCAGCAAGGGCAGGGGCTAATCACGTTCCTGAAATCTGTTTTTCAATCAACGGAACATCTTTCCACAGTTTTTAACTTTTAGCTTTTAACTTTTAATTTTTATGAAAGGAGGTTTGGAAGAATGAGTGTTACAGAAACTTTGGTAAGCCGTAAGGTGCAACTTAAAGTTACCACCGGTACGGATGTGGACGGCAATGCAACCGTTGCCACCCGCACCTACAGCAATGTGAACCCTGAAGCAACTGCGGAGCAGATGCACGCCACAGCAGTGGCATTTGGGTCTTTGATGGATGACACGGTGGCAAGCATTTATTACGATGACAAGAGTTTGCTCAGTGCGGTGACGGAATAATGGGCAATGCGGAATGCGTGGCAAACAAATGTCAAAGAACAAAGAGCAAAGACCAAATATGGTAAGATGTTCCTGTGATTAGAATTGGGGTTTCGGGTGTGCGAGGGTTTGCGAACCTTCGTCCGTCCCCTAAAGGGGCGGGGGACCATCTGAAGGAACATAGAAGGACGGTGGTGGGGTGAGCAATTAGGTTGACACATTTTCTGCGTAATCCGCACCCCCAGTCGCAACCACGTTCCAAAAAGCGACGGTTGAATTGTGTCCAGTGGACACAAGAGGCAAGGGCAGGGGCTACTCACGTTCCTGTAATCTGGTTTTAATCACTGGAACAAATTACCATAGTTGCGAGTTGCTAATTGCTAATTGCGAGTTAAAGAATGGAGGTAAAAAATGAACAAGAATTTGCAACAGTTCCTGTCCACACTTGTACAGGCGGCTTTGCGTAATGCAATGCCGAAGAGGAACAAGGATGAAGGAAAAAGGAAGAAGGGGAAGCAGGGGGAAGGGAACAAGGATGAAGGGGTGAAAGGATGAAAGGGTGAAAGGGTGAAGGGCTAAGGGGGAAGGGTGAAGAATAATGCGTAATTCAATTAAGAATTAGGAATGCAGAATTAAGAATGAAGGTAAAGAGTTCCGTTGATTAGATTTGGGTTTCGGGTGTGCGGGGTTTTGCGAACCCTTGTCCGTCCCCTAAAGGGGCGGGGGACCGTCTGAAGGAACATAGAAAGACGGTGGTGGGGTGAGCAATTAGGTTGATACATTTTCTGCGTAATCCGCACCCCCAGTCGCAACCACGTTCCAAAAAGCGACGGTTGAATTGTGTCCAGTGGACACAAGAGGCAAGGGCAGGGGCTACTCACGTTCCTGAAATCTGTTTTTCAATCAACGGAACAAATTACCATAGTTGCTAATTGCTAATTGCGAGTTAAAGAAAGGAGGTAACTAATGGAAACAAAGTATTTGGTTTTGGAGTTTTTGGATTCTGCCAACAGAAGTGTGGCAATCAGTATCAAAAACCCCAAAGATGACTTGGCGCTTGAAGAAGTGACGGATGTTATGGAAACCATCATTGATAATGATGCCATCCTCACTACTGCAGGTTTGCACCTGACAGCGGTGAACAAGTGCTTTTACAAAACCATCACCATTACCAATCTTGAACCCGGGGATGGTGAATAACGGTTGTTCCTCCACCGTGCAAGCGGTGGAGGAAATATTTTGGAAAGCAGGGAAATACCTGAATTTCCCTCGGGAAATGCAGGTATTTCCCCCATATTGAGAAAGGAGGAAGAATGCCGACAAAGAAAACATGGGCAGAAATAAAGGCAGGCAAGACCAAAGAAGAATGGAAAAAGAGAAATTTGGCATATCACAGGCGGTATAACATGCGGCTTCAGTTGAAAAACAGGGCACATAAACTCTTTGCCGCTTTGCATAATATCCGCATAGTGCAAAATCCCGGGCCGGCAGATGTCCTGGCAGACCAACTTAATGCGGCGTTACGCCTGCCCTATTGTTGGGGGCAGGAGGACTATGACCACGCCGTAAGCGTGCTGAACACGGTTGAAGCGAAATTAAGGCAGTATCAGAACAGGGCAGTGCCCTCACGGGGTGAAGATTTTAATACCCTGATTTTGGTAACAAGACATTTGAAAGGCACGGATTTGGAAAAGTTTGCGGCGATTACGGAAATACTTTTGTACCTTGCGGCGAAGATTGCCATGGAACATGTTACGGACTTGAAGAACACATTGCCCAATCTGATTTTCTGCTTGCTGAAAAAGCCGGACGGATATTATCCCAAATGGCTGGACAAAGCACTCTACAACCGCATTGCACCAATGCTGGACAAAGAAACTATGAAAAGTTTTATCCAAAGATTTGTCAAAAATCTGCAATATACGGAGGAATGCCAGAGGGTCTTTGGCAATACGGAAATTGACAAGAAGGATAATGTGTTTATGGACTTAGGATAATGCGTAATTCGCAATGCGTAATGCGTAATTTAATTAAGAATTATGAATGCAGAATTAAGAATGAAGGTAAATAGTTCCGGTGATTAGATTTGGGTTTCGGGAGTGCGGGGTTTTGCGAACCCTCGTCCGTCACCTAAAGGGGCGGGGGACCGTCTGAAGGAACATAGAAGGACGGTGGTGGGGTGAGCAATTAGGTTGATACTTCTGTTGAAGATGCGAAATGTGCCAAGTTTCCCCACACCCGCCGTTGGCACCCTCTCCCCGGGGAGAGGGCAAGTGATCGAAGTTTTAATCACTTGAACAAATTACCATAGTTGCGAGTTGCTAATTGCTAATTGCGAGTTAAAGAAAGGAGTGTTTATGATTAAAAAAATCTATCTTCATTGGACGGCGGGGCGGTATGACCAGTTGTTTAATGATTATCATATTTGTATTGACGGTAGCGGCGGGGTGCATTTTATGGGGGATTTTAATGAGAAAAAAGCCCACACTTGGCAACGGAATACGGACGCCATCGGGATTGCCCTCTGTTGTGCTTATGGAGCAAGCATTTATGAGGGTGAAGTATGTTGGGGCGCTTATCCGCCGACAGATGTACAAATCAATGCTTTGGCAAAAATTGTAGCGATATTATGTGAGGTGTTTAATTTGGATATGGAAAAGGATGTTTTGACCCATGCAGAGGTAGCCAGCATAGACGGCTATGGCATTGGCAGCGGCGATCCTGAAATGAAATGGGATTTGCTTTACTTGCCGAAAAGAAAAGGAAAAGGGGGGGAGTATATCCGTCAACTTGCCGTTGGCAAGTTGACGGATAATTAGAAATTAGTAATGAGTAATTAGTAATGATGGTAAAGAGTTCCAGTGATTAGAGCAGGAAAGTTCGCATTATGCCGACTTTCCCTGTACCCTGATTTCTGAATCCTTTACCCTTAATTAGAAAGGAGTTGAATATTTTGGAACTGAACGAGATTTTGCAGAGTGCCAGTAATTATGGTTTCCCTATGCTGATAAGTTGTTATTTGCTTGTTAGAATGGAAAACCGTATGAACGAACTGACGGAGGCACTGAACAAACTTTGTGTAGCGTTGGAACACAAATAGAAAAAGTCTTGTGGGAAAGCAGGGGGCATTTTCTAATGAGTAATTGGTAATTAGCAAGTAGTAATTGTGGTAAAAAGTTCCTGTGATTATATTTTGGGTTTCAGGTGTGCGGGGTTATGCGAACCCTCGTCCGCCCATTGAGGGGCGGGGGACCGACACAGTTTTTAAGGTCGGTGGTGGGGTGGCGACTGCATAGCGAAAGTACCGCTTTAATCGCCACCCTCAGTCAGTTGCTACGCAACTGCCAGCCCCCTCTAAGGGGGCACGAGAGTCAGCATTA
>JAZLLX010000089.1:0-26574 GCA_045598345.1 Acidaminococcaceae bacterium
GTCTGGGGCGCTTCCTTCGGAAGGTACAGGGCCGGCCCGTTCTGACCCAAATCGCAAAGCAGGTGCAGGGTTTTCTCCCGGCGGCACTGGAGCAGGAGGGAGGTGGGGGTGGGCATATAAATTTTTTGGATGCGGGCTCCGTTCAGTTCCCCGTCCAGATATTTTGTTTGCACGGATAAATCAATGGCTTCCAAATTCATTTACAAAATCCTCTGAATTTCAAACATATTGCACAATAAATGCAATGATTTTTTTCAAAAAAAGAAAAACTTGATTTTTTCCTTTATATTATACTACAAATTTTAGTAGAATACCCGCTATACATAAAAAAATTTAGGAGGAACTATGTTAAAGAGTATGACCGGCTTCGGTCGTGGGGAATATGACAGCGAAAACTTCAGTATCAAGGTGGAGATTAAAAGCGTCAACAGCCGTTACATAGATTTGACGGTGAAACTGCCCCGTTTCCTGAATCCTTTGGAGGAGCGTATCCGTAAGGAAATCACCAAGGGCATAAACCGGGGCAAGGTGGATGTGTTCATTACTGCGGCCTATGAGATGGGCGCCAACTGCACTTTGAAGGTGGACAACGCTTTGGCAGGGGCATATCACAGGGCGTTGGCGGAGATTGGTGAGGTGATTGGTGCGGACAGCGCCGCCATCAATAAGGCGCAGGAGATTTTGTATTTGGCCAAGACACCAGATGTGATTAATGTTAAAGAGGCCTTGTTTGATGTGGAGGGTGTTTGGCCCTTTGTGCAGGGGGCTGTTAATGATGCCTTGCAGGGGCTGGTGGAAATGCGTTGCAAGGAGGGGGAAAATATTAAGCAGGATTTTGTCCAAAGGGCAGATCTTATTTCCCGGCTGGTGGATGAGATTGAAAAACGCAGTCCACGGGCGGTGGCAGAGTATCAGGAAAAACTGCACCAGCGGCTGACGGAACTTTTGGAAAGTGAAAAGATAAAGGTTGAGCCGGAGCGGGTTTTGCAGGAGGTGGCAATTTTTGCGGACCGTACTGCGGTAACGGAGGAAATCACCCGCCTGCGTAGTCATGTTAAGCAGTTCCTGGGGATTTTGCAAAGTTCCGTGCCTGTTGGCAGAAAGTTGGATTTTCTTATTCAGGAGTTCAACCGGGAGGTGAACACCATCGGCTCCAAAGCCAATGATTATGATATGGCACAGGTGGTGGTGGACTTGAAGGCGGAGATAGAAAAAATCCGTGAGCAGGTCCAGAATATAGAGTAGGAGGCAGTATGGACAAGGGTTTGTTGATTGTGTGCAGCGGTCCCAGCGGTGTGGGCAAGGGCACGGTGCTTGCCAAGGTTTTGAAGGAAAATCCCAATATGCAGTATTCCGTCAGCGTTACTACCCGTGAGCCCCGTCCTGACGAGGTGGAGGGCATTAACTATTTCTTCAAAACCAAGACAGAACTTTTGCAAATGATAGATGGGGATGAGGTGCTGGAATATGCCGAGGTGTTTGACAATTTCTATGCCACCCCCAAGTCCTATGTGGAGGAAAAACTGCGTGAGGGACGGGATGTGGTGCTGGAGATTGATGTGCAGGGTGCGTTGCAGGTGAAAGAAAAAATGCCGGAGGCGGTATTGATTTTTCTTGCCCCTCCCAGTTTTGAGGAACTGGAGCGGCGGCTGAGGGGCAGGGCCACGGAGGATGTGGACACCCTGCATCGGCGTTTGCAGGACGCCCACGGGGAAATTGCCCGGCAGGACAAATATGATTATGTGATTGTCAATAGGACGGTGCAGGATACCGTAAAAGAATTTTTAGCGATTGTTGAGAAAGAAAAGGAGAAAAGAAAATGAGCATGATTGATCCTTCCATTGATGAATTGGCGAAGAAGGCGGACAGCAAGTACACTTTGGTGATTTTGGCAGCCAAGCGGGCAAGGGAGATTACCAAAGAACATCCTAATGAGAATCTTCGGGAGCGTGAGGTTTCCACTTCCTTTAAGGAGATTATGGAAGATTTGATTACCTATGAGCGTGAAAAATAATTTTTCAAAGAGGTAGTTTTATGCTGAAAGACAAAAAGATTTTATTAGGCGTATCCGGGGGGATTGCCGTCTATAAGGCACTGGATTTAATCAGCCGGCTGCGGAAGCGGGGCACTGAGGTGCGGGTGGTAATGACGGAGAATGCCACAAAGTTTGTGACCCCGGCACTGTTCAGGGAAATCAGTTGCAATCCGGTGGCGGTAACACTTTGGGGTGAGGAGCCGGAGTTTTATGCGGAACATATTAAATTGGCGGAATGGGCGGACATTTTGGTGGTGGCACCCGCCACTGCCAATGTGTTGGGCAAGTTTGCCCACGGACTGGGGGATGATTTGCTTTCCAGCATTGCCCTTGCCGTTCCCGTCAGTAAGCCGGTTTTGCTTTGCCCTGCTATGAATTCCGATATGTATGCCAATGTGGCGGTACAGGATAATCTGGACAAACTTTTGACAAGGGAAAATTATTTTGTGGTGGAGCCGGTGGAAGGTCTTTTGGCCTGCGGCGCAGTGGGGCTGGGGCGTTTGCCAGAACCCCAGGAAATTTTGGAACACATTGATGCCACAATGGGCGAGTGGTACGGCGATCTGATGGGCAGACATATTTTGGTAACAGCCAGCGGAACCCGGGAGGCCATTGACCCGGTGCGGTTCATCGGCAACAAGTCCAGCGGCAAGATGGGGTTTGCGGTGGCACGGGCGGCGCTCAGCCGTGGCGCTTTAGTAACATTGGTAACAGGGCCCACAAAGGAAGTTGCACCCGTTGAGGCCAATGTGATTCATGTGGAATCCACCAAGGAAATGTATGACGCCTGTTTGGAGGTTTATCCCAGGGTGGATGCGGTTATCAAGGCGGCGGCGGTGGCGGACTATGCTCCGGCAAAGTTTGCCAAACAGAAGATTAAAAAGAATGACGAGAATTTGAATCTGGCACTGAAAAAGAACCCGGATATTTTGAAAGAATTGGGCAGGCAGAAAAAGCAGCAGATTTTGGTGGGCTTTGCGGCAGAAACCAACAATGTTTTGGAATATGCCAAGAAAAAGATTAAGGAAAAGAATCTTGATTTTATTGTTGCCAACGATGTAACAGTTCCCGGTGCGGGTTTTAATGTGGACACGAATATTGTGAAACTGATTGACAGTGCGGGCAAGGTGGAGGAACTGCCGCAACTCAGCAAGGATGAGGTTGCCCAGAAAATTTTGGATAAGGTGTTGAAGATAGAGAAAAAATATGTTTCCGGAAAACAGTAATGTCTTTGATTTTGTAAGTGAATTTTATGAGCAGGACCCGGGCTGGAACGAAGTTATGCGGCAATCCGTGTGTGAAACTTTTTTACGCAAGCAGAGTTGGGCGGGCAGGTCGGATGAGGAACTGATTGAGATGTGGAACCACATACTGATGTTCATCTTTTACTGCGGCCATGCGGAAACCATGCCGGGGGATATGACGGCGGATGATTTTTTCCAATGTATCGGCTGGTGCTCACGGAATATTGGGGAGTTTGAGGCCCGGGGTGATTTTGTCAGGAAATTTTTGGATACCCTTGTGCTTTTCTGTGACTATTTGGTAGAAAGCAGGGTGGTGATGCCAACGGACTCCGCCAAAGCGGCAAGGGAAAAACTATTCGTCAACGGCAAGTTCACTGCCATGAGCCAGGACGGCTGGTTTCAGGGGGAGTTTGAGCGGTTTAACAATCAGGGGATTCCCAATCTGCCTTCCAAAATTTTCATTGACATTGGGGAACAGATGGCCCAGTTCCATGAATTTATGAATACGGATTATATTATGAAAACCTATTACGACGACTACCGGAAGGCAAGGCATATCTACGAGCGGGTGTCCGGGGAGTCAACGGAGGGGTTTAACAAACCGGAACAATATGAACAGGGGTTTGCGGAATTTTTCTTTTTTGATTACAAACTTCTGGCAACGGGCAGGCCTGCCATTGAGGACTTGGTAAAACGGCTGGAAGGGGATATTGGAGCCAATTATTCCCATTCCTTCATCCAACTGCTGAAGGAACTGACCAGGTCAAAACTTATGCTGTTCAAGGTGAAAAAGGAAATTGGTGACGGGGTTTTTAGTGTTGTTGATATTTTGCGTAACCAGAGCCATGTGATGATGCTGCCCATTGACAAGGATGCGGATGTGGAAAATGTGGTTTTTTGCGGGCATGCTTTCAGCGACGATACAATGATTGTGAATTTTCTTCGCGGTATGATTTTAACGCCGGAGCAGTTGAAAAAATTAAAAGATATGCTGCGGCGGGCCAAGGACTATTACGCAGTCCGACAGGGGGGCAAATGCAGTTGGGATGATTTTATCAGTCATAATCAGATTTTGGTGCGTACCCTGCCCATGCTCATTGTGATGAAGGTGAATTTGGTGGAAGATTTGACATCCCATATCAGCGGTTACAAAAAAGCCAAATTAAACAAAGATGATTTTCTTGTGCCTGTTCTGCCGAAACTTTTTCCCAAAGAACTGTTCAGCGTGGCAGATGTGGAATTGGCAATGCAAATGTGGGCGGATGTGCAGGCAACTGATATTGGGGAAGAAAAGGAAGAGGACCCCATACTTTTAGCCATTGCCGTGAGCAGGATTTATATCAACCTCTGCGGCGTGTATAATTTCCGCAATCCACCGAAAAATACGGTGGATTTACGCAAGGCAAAAAAGGAGATTGACAGGATTACTAAAGAAATAACCGAAACGTTGCATATAAAAAGATTTGACCCACGTTACGTGAATGAGGAGGGGCTGTACATTGCCCATATAGAAGGTGTAAGGGAGAAATATCATGGATGGTGAGGACAACAGCAAGATTTTAAGCGAGGAAGAAAGAGATTCTTTCACGGGAACAACCATAGACGAAAACGGCAATGCCCACACCTATGAGGACAAGCAGAGGGATGTGTTCCGTGACCGGGTGGAGCAGGAGTCAGGCAGGGACGGTTTTCGGGTTTATACTGCCCGAAGCAGCGGTTGCGGCTGGGTAATGTTTTTTGGTGTGATTCTTTTGTGTATGTTTTTAGGGATGTTTTTCTTCGTACTGCCCTGGTTCATCATCGCCGGCGCAGTGTTGGCGCTTATTGGGGCGGTGATGAGGTATTTTAGGTGATTCAGGTGTCAGGGGATAGGATGAAATGGTGAAAAGGTGAAGGGCTAAGAATAATGCGGAATGCGTAATTATATCAGGATATAGGAATTAGGGGAAAGATAAGGCGTAGAGCGTAGGGCATAAGGCATAGGGAAGGTAAAATGTTCCTGTGATTATAGCAATTGTTTGTGGTGTGTTGTAGGGGGACGGGTTCTTGCCGTAGGCAAGGTTCCGCACCCGGGCAAAGCGTTGCTTTGCACAATGTCGGCAGGCAGTGACAAGTTTTCTACGTAATCCGCACCCCCAGTCGCTGAAAAAATTGTAAGTTATAAGTTAAAAATGAAAAATTATGGTAAGATGTTCCTGTGATTATACAGTTAGGTTTCAGGTGTTAGGGTTCAGGTTTCAGGAAGGTTCGCTTTCAGCGGACTTATTTTATTTTAATCAAAGGAACTTTTTACCATATTTGCTCTTTGTTCTTTGACATTTGTTTCGTCAATAGCATCATCCTCAAAAAAATTTATTACGAAAAATAACGGGTGAAATTACGTAATTTTTTCACTTATTACGTAATTTCAGCATATATTTTATAGAAATTTTGTTTTTAAGCCAATGATTTCAATGAATACAAATATTTTTTTTGGGTAAAAAGATTGCGATGGTGTTAAAAAAATTTGGTTGGGAAGATAAGAAGTGATTTCTTAAAGTTTTTAATTTCAAGATTTGTTGTTTTATGTTATAATATTTTTCAGTTATAAATATTCTCGCCTCCCAGTTGGGGAGGGGTTTGTTGTTGAGGTTTTTGTTATGTCAGATGCGAAAATAATTCAAGCGGCAAAAGAATTTGCGGAATATTGGAAGGACAAAGGATATGAAAAAGGTCAGAGCCAGGCGTTTTGGCTTTCTTTGTTACGGGATGTTTTGGGTGTGGAACATCCGGAGCAGTTTATTGAATTTGAAGACCAAGTCCATCTTGACCACACCAGTTTTATAGATGGATTTATACCCTCTACCCATGTAATGATTGAGCAGAAAAGTTTGGGCAAAGACCTTAACAGTGCTATCAAGCAATCCAACGGCGTATTATTAACACCATTTCAACAAGCGAAACATTACTCATTGGAATTGCCCTATTCCCAACGCCCACGCTACATAGTTACTTGCAATTTTGCGGAATTTTATATTTATGATATGGAAAATCCGCAGGGCGAGCCGGAAAAGGTACTGTTAAAAGATTTGCCGAAAGAATATTACCGTCTGAAATTCCTTACCGACACAGGTGATGCCCATATTCAAAAGGAAATGGAAATCAGTGTCAAAGCGGGTGCTTTGGTGGGGAAACTTTATGACGCTTTGATACAAAAATATTTGGAAAAACCCACCCCGTCTGCGTTGCAGACACCCCTCCCTGATGGAGGGGCTGGGACACGAAGTGATGAAGGGGGTTTGTCTGAACATCTTGCACAATCTCTCAATATTCTCTGTGTCCGTCTGGTTTTCTGTTTGTATGCCGAAGATGCGGAGGTCTTTAACCGCTTGCAGTTCCACGATTATTTGGCAAGTTTCAACAAGAAAAATGTCCGTGTGGCATTGATAGATTTATTCAAAACCCTTAATACCAAAGTGGCAGACCGTGACCCATATATGGATGAAACTTTGGCGGCATTCCCCTATGTGAACGGGGGACTTTTTGCCGAAGAAAACATTATCATTCCCCAACTGGACGAGGGCATAGTTGACCTTTTGCTGGACGATTGCAGTGTTGGTTTTGATTGGAGCGAGATAAGCCCCACCATATTCGGTGCGGTGTTTGAAAGTACCCTTAATCCCGAAACACGGCGGAAGGGCGGGATGCACTACACCAGCATTGAGAATATTCACAAGGTTATAGACCCCTTGTTTTTGGACGACCTCAAAGACGAGTTCGCCAAAATCAAGGAAATGCCAAACAATAAGAAACGGCAGACCGCACTTGTGGAATTTCAAAACAAATTGGCAGGTTTGAAATTTCTTGACCCCGCCTGCGGCAGCGGTAACTTTTTGACCGAAACTTATATCTGCCTACGCAAAATAGAAAATGAGATAATCTCTTTGTTATATCAGGGGGAAATGGTCTTGGTGGCGGAAGAAAACCCCATAAAGGTCAGTATCAGCCAGTTTTACGGTATAGAGATTAACGACTTTGCCGTTACAGTCAGTATGACGGCTTTGTGGATAGCCGAAAGCCAAATGATGAAAGCGACAGAGGGCATAGTCCACATGGATTTGAACTTTTTGCCCTTGAAGACCAATGCCTATATCGTTGAGGGTAACGCCCTGCGTATGGACTGGAACAGGGTTATCCCTGCCAATGAGGTCAATTACATTATGGGCAATCCGCCGTTTGGTGGGGCAAGATTGATAGATGCCAAACAAAAAGAAGATTTGTTTTCAGTTACAGAAAATATACCTAATAATGGTAATTTGGACTATGTAACAGGTTGGTATTTTGTTGCTGCCAAATATATTCAAAATACAAATGTCCGTTGTGCTTTTGTTTCCACAAATTCAATATGTCAGGGCGACCAAGTGGCGATTTTATGGAAACCTTTAATGGAACAATATAGGGTACATATTGATTACGCTTGGCGTACTTTTAGATGGGACAGCGAAAGTACGGGAAAGGCAGCAGTACATGTGGTAATAGTTGGTTTTTCAGTTACTTCAATTTCAAAAGAAAAAATCATATTTTCCGAAAATATAATAAACAAAGTGAAAAATATAAACGGTTATCTTATTGAAGCGGACAATATTTTTATTGAAAGCAGGATAATGCCTATTTGTACTGTTCCTGAAATTGGTATAGGTAATCAACCGATTGACGGTGGCAATTATCTTTTTACCAAAGAAGAAATGCTTGATTTTATCAAACAAGAACCTTTGTCAAAACAATATTTCAAAAGATGGTATGGGGCAGAGGAATTTATCAATAACAAAGAGCGTTTTTGTTTGTGGCTTGGTGATTGTTCGCCTGCGGAATTGAGAAAAATGCCCAAATGTATGGAGCGTGTGGAAAATGTAAGAAAGTTGCGACTGGCAAGCAAAAGAAAATCTACATTAAAACTTGCAGATACACCAACTCATTTTCAAACAGAAAACATGCCTTTATCTACCTATATTGTGTTACCGGAAACATCATCTGAAAAACGGAAATATATTCCTATTGGATTTATGACCCCTGATATTTTATGTAGTAATGCGGTAAAACTAATGCCCAATGCCACTTTATATCATTTTGGTGTTCTTACTTCCAATGTTCACATGGCTTGGATGAGGGCGGTGGCAGGCAGATTAAAAAGTGATTATCGTTATTCCAAAGATATTGTTTATAACAATTTCCCGTGGTGTTCGCCAACGGACAAGCAAAAAGCCAAAATTGAGGAAACTGCACAGGCGATACTGGACGCAAGGGCAAAATACCCCGACAGCAGTTTGGCGGACTTGTATGACGAACTGACAATGCCGGCGGACTTACGCAAAGCACACCAAGCCAACGACAAGGCAGTAATGGAAGCATACGGCTTTGACTACCGCACTATGACCGAAAGCGAATGTGTGGCGGAGTTAATGAAGATGTATCAGGGATTAGTGGAGGGATTATAATTAAGAATTATGAATGCAGAATTAAGAATGATGGTAAGATGTTCCTGTGATTATATTTTGGGTTTCGGGTGTGCGGGGTTATGCGAACCCTCGTCCGCCCATAAAGGGGCGGGGGACCGACACAGTTTTTAAGGTCGGTGGTGGGGTGAGCAATTACGCTGGGGCTAATGAAAAGATAAAAGCTTAAAGCTTAAAGTTTATGAATGCTTCGCATAATGCAAAAACTCCCACCGCAAGCGGTCCCCCCTCTTTAAGAAAGAGGGAAAGAAGTTCGTATTAAGCGGACTTTTTTATTTTAATCATAGGAACTTTTTACCATAGTTTTAAGATTTAAGTTTTTAACTTTTAACTGATTTGATGTTCCTGTGATTATAGCAGAAGGTTGGCAGGGGTTGTAGGGGGACGGGTTCTTGCCGCAGGCAAGGTTCCGCACCCGAGCAAAGCAACGCTTTGTACAATGTTGGCAGACAATGACAAAGTTTTCTGCCTAATCCGCACCCCCAGTCGCCTTTCTGTGTTCCTTTAGGCGCCAGCCCCCGCAAAGGCGGGGGCTTCTCATGTTCCTGTAATTTATCGGGATAAAGGAAACAGGAATCAGGAAAGAGGGAAAATCAGTTCGCATCAAGCGGACTTTTTTATTCTAATCAAAGGAACGTATTACCATTAATTTCTAACTTCTAACTTACAACTTCTAATTTCTATTTGTTTTCTGCCTAATCCGCACCCCCAGTCGCCTTTCTGTGTTCCTTTAGGCGCCAGCCCCCGCAAAGGCGGGGGCTATTTTTCTGATTAAAGGAACATAATACCATAATTACTCATTACTAATTACTCATTAAAAAAAAACCAGCCGGCAGAGCCGACTGGTTTTTTTTGTTCAGTTTCACTTAAAGAATATTGAGATATATCCTTGAATGTAGATTGCCAAAATTCCTAATGGTAAGATGTATGTTAAATAAAAGCGGGTGTTTTCGGGAAGGCGTAATCCTTTGCCTTCGTTGGCTTCTTTAATAAAATTCTCCCATCCCCAGCCGCTTTTTCTGGTACAGAAAAGAATGAAGAGCAATGAGCCCAAGGGTAATACATTGTTGGAAACAATGAAATCTTCCAAGTCCAAAACGCAGGAGCCGGGGCCGAAGGGCTGGAAACCGCTCCAAATGTTGAAACCGAAAATGCAGGGCAAGGAGAAAACCATTAGCAGGGGCGCCAAAATTTTGATGGCCTGCTTCCGTTCCATATTAAAAATATCAATAGTGGAAGCCACAATGCCTTCAAAGACCGTAATAACCGTGCTGAGGGCGGCAAAGAACATAAAGAGGAAAAAGAGTGAACCCCAGAACTGTCCTCCGCTCATGGCGGCAAAAATGTTGGGCAGGGTAATGAAGAGCAATACAGGACCTGCCGCAGGGTCAACACCAAAGGAACTGCAGGCGGGGAAAATGATTAGTCCTGCCATAATAGCAATGAAGGTGTCAAGCAAAATTACCCAAATTGCTTCGTTGGCAAGGGATTGTTTTCTGTCAATATAAGCACCAAACACCATAAGGGAACCTTGACCTACGCTTAAAGTAAATACTGCTTGCCCCATAGCGGCAAAAATTACTTCACCGGGGTTGCCGCCGAATAGTTTGCAAAAGTCAGGCATAAGGTAATATTCCAGACCTGCGGCGGCATTGGGCAATAAGCAGGAACGGATAGCAAGGGCGACAATCAGGATAAAGAGGACTATCATCATGGGTTTGGTAATGCGTTCCACACCTCTTTGAATCCCCAAATAGCAGGTGCCGAAACCGATGGAAGTGACCAGTATCATGCAAATGATTTGTACCGTGGGGTCGCTTACCATATTGCCAAAGCCCGCACTGATTTGCTCCGGGGTAAGGTTCATAAAATCACCCCTGAGCATTTTGTAGAGGTAATTCAAAATCCAACCGGAGATATTGGCATAGAAAGCCATGAGAATGACGGTGCCGGCATAGGCGATATACTTGAACCAATGCCATTTGGTGTTTGGCTTTTGCAAAACATCCAAGGATTTACCGATACTGTAGGCGCTGGCACGGCCAATGCTGAATTCCGCAATGACGATCGGGAGCCCCAAAGCCAACAAAAAGAATAAATAAATCAGTACAAAGGCGGCACCGCCGTATTTCCCCGTAATATAGGGAAAGCGCCAGACGTTTCCCAAACCGATTGCACATCCGGCGCTTAACAGTATAAATCCAAGTCGTGAAGATAAATTTTCCCTATGCATAGTGTCACCTGTCACTTAAAAAAGATGGATATGTAGCCCTGAATATAAATGGCCAAAATCAGAAGTGGCAACACATAGGTCAGGTATGCCTTCGCCCCTTCGGGGAAAAGCAGGCCTTTGCCGTCATTGGCTTCCTTAATGAAATTATCCCAACCCCAACCTTTCTTCTGAGTGCAGAAGAGCAAATAGAGCAAGGAACCCAAAGGAAGAATATTATTGGAAACAACAAAGTCCTCCAAGTCCAGTACGCAGGAACCTTTGCCCATGGGCTGGAAACCGCTCCAAATGTTGAAACCGAAAACACAGGGGAGGGAAAGCACGATCAAAAGGGGAAGCAGCACCTGAATCGCCTTCTTCCTGGTTGTGCCAAACATATCAATACAAATGGCAATGATGTTTTCAAATACTGCCACAATAGTGCTGAGGGCGGCAAAAAGCATAAAAAGGAAGAATAACGCCCCCCAGAACTGACCGTTCCCCATAGCCGTAAATACGTTGGGCAGGGTGATAAAGAGCAGTACGGGACCCGCTGCCTGGTTAACGCCGAAAGCGGAGCAGGCGGGGAAAATAATCAGGCCGGCCATTAAAGCAATGAAAGTATCAAGCACGATAACCCAGATTGCTTCGCCGGTCAAGGAACGGTCCTTGCCGATGTAGGAACCGAAAATTGCCAAGGCGCCAACACCCAAACTCAAGGTAAAGAAGGCCTGACCCATGGCGGCGAAAATAACTTCGCCAATACCTGCTTTGAACAGGCGGTCAAAATCCGGCAGCAGATAGTAACGCAATCCTTCCACCGCACCGTCAAGGGTGCAGGAACGCATTGCCAAAGCGAAAATCAAAAAGAAAAGACAGAGCATCATTGGTTTGGTAACCCGTTCAACACCTTTTTGTACGCCAAAATAGCAAATGCCGAAACCGATTACAGTCATCAGCACCATATAAATGATTTGCGTGGTGGGGTCGCTGACCATGCCACCGAAAGCCGCACCGATTTGGTCGGGGGTCAGACCTGTGAAATCACCCTTCAGCATTTTTACAAAATAATTGCAAATCCAACCGGATACGGTGGTGTAGAACATCATTAAAGTGGTGCAGCCGATGAGGGCGGCCCATTTATAATGATGCCAGGAAGTTCCCTGAGGTTCCAAAACATCCATTGACTGGCCGGCGGATTTTTGAGAAGCACGTCCTACGGAGAACTCCATAACCATAATCGGCAAACCCATGAGCACCAGAAATGCCAAGTATATCAGAACAAACGCTGCACCACCGTAAGCACCGGTGATGAACGGAAATCGCCATACATTCCCCAAGCCGATTGCACATCCGGCGCTTAACAAAATGAAACCAAGACGGGAAGATAAACTTTCTCTATCCAAGATATGTACCTCCTTTCTTTAAAATTATACAACAAATCTTAGATAGCGAAAATGTTACTACATTTGCGGATTTTATGCAAGAGATTTTTTAAGAGATTAAAAATTTCTCTTTACAAATTTTGGAAAATGTAATAAAATAACAAATGTTTTGAAAGGAAAGAGAAAGATTGTTTATTAGCGTCAGTGCACAAGTTAATTGCTGTTGTTGTGAAGCATCCTGCTGTGATGCTTGTTTTGCGTGCAATTAATGTGTTCTGACCATAGTTTAAGATAATCTGTTTTTCTTTAGGGAAATCATATCGGGCTATGGGCCCGATTTTTTTTATCCTTGGTAAGTTAAAAGTTGTAAGTTAAAAGTTAAAAACTATGTTAGGATGTTCCTGTGATTATATTTTGGATTTCGGGTGTGCGTGGTTATGCGAACCCTCGTCCGCCCATAAAGGGGCGGGGGACCGACACAGTTTTTAAGGTCGGTGGTGGGGTGAGCAATTACGCTGTCGCTAATGAAAAGATAAAAACTTAAAACTTAAAGTTATGGTAGGATGTTCCTGTGATTATAGATAGGGATTAGGAATTAGAGGTTAGGGATTAGGGATGGCAAAAAGTTCCTGTGATTAAAAATCGTTATGCGTTGCGAGTTACCAATTACGCACTATATTGATTGTGAGTTTGTTATGGATTATGAATTTATTGTCAACAGCATACCGCTTTATGTGAAGGCCGCTGAGTTAACCTTGATACTCAGTTTTTGGGGTATTCTTTTCAGCGTGGTTTTGGGCATTATTTGTGCAGTGGTGGAGTTCTACAAAGTTCCCGTATTGAAAACTGTTGTGAAAATATATGTGGAAATCAGCAGAAACACTCCTTTGCTCATCCAACTGTTTTTCCTTTACTATGGGCTGACCCAGTTCGGTATCCGTCTTGAGGCGGAAACCTGTGCGGTTGTAGGTTTGACATTTTTAGGCGGTTCCTATATGGCGGAGGCATTGCGGAGCGGTTTGGATGCGGTTCAAAAAATCCAGATTGAATCCGGCCTTTCCATCGGGCTGACCAGAATGCAGTTAATGCGTTATATCATTCTGCCCCAGGCGGTGGGTGTGGCGGTGCCTTCCTTGGCCGCCAATGCCATTTTCCTGATGAAGGAAACCAGCGTGGTGAGTGCCATTGCCTTGGCGGATTTGATGTTTGTGGCAAAGGACTTGATAGGCATGTACTACAGGACCAGTGAGGCGCTTTTGATGCTGGTCATTGCTTATCTGATAATTTTGTTGCCCGTCAGTATTGGGTTCACTCTCTTGGAGAGGAGGTTGCGGCGTCATGGACTCGGCACTAATGATATTTGACGGGGCCAACTTCAGCCGGCTTTTGGGCGGACTGGGAGTAAGTTTGCGGATTGCGGTCTTGGCAGTAATTATTTCTGTTTTCGGCGGTGTGCTTTTCGGCATGCTGATGAATTCCAAAAATGCTTTCATCCGTGCCTGCTGCCGGGTAATTTTGGAAACCGTGCGGATTGTGCCGCAACTGGTTTGGCTTTTCGTATTTTATTTTGAAATGACCAAGGCCTTTCACATTCATTTGGATGCGGAAGTGGCAAGTGTTATTGTTTTCAGTTTGTGGGGCATTGCGGAAATGGGTGATTTGGTGCGGGGCGCCATTACTTCCCTGCCCTTGCACCAGTGGCAGTCCGGCAGGGCTATCGGCTTGACTAAAACCCAATTATATCGTTATATCATTCTGCCTCAGGCGGTACGCCGTCTGCTGCCTCCGGCAATTAACCTTGTAACCCGTATGATTAAAACAACTTCTTTGGTTGTCCTGATTGGGGTAATTGAGGTTTTGAAGGTGGGGCAGCAGGTGATTGAGGTAAGCATTTTTAGCGCGCCAACTGCCGCCTTTTGGGTCTATGGTTTTATTTTCTTTTTGTATTTTATCGTTTGCTGGCCGGTGTCGCTGGCGGCAAAGAAATTAGAGCAATACTGGGCTCGCAGAGGAGTATAAAATGACTGAGGAAAAAATTCTTTTGGAAGTAAAACATTTGCAAAAAAGTTATGGGGAGCAGGGGGTGCTGAAGGATGTATCTCTCAGTGTCCGACAGGGGGAAGTCATTGTTTTGGTAGGTCCCTCCGGTTGTGGCAAGTCCACATTCTTACGATGTTTGAACGGGCTTGAGCAATATCAGGGCGGGGAAATTCTTTTGGACGGTGTGCCTGTTCCGGCGGAGGAAAAGGATTGGCCGGTCATCCGGCAAAAGATTGGCATGGTGTTCCAGTCCTACGATTTGTTCCCCCACATGACGGTTTTGGAAAATGTTTTGCTGGGACCCATGAAGGTGCAGAACCGCAGCCGTGAAGATGCCTTGAAGGAAGCCCAAGCCCTTTTGGAAAGAGTCGGTCTTTGGGACAGACGGGATGCTTATCCTGCCGAATTGTCAGGGGGGCAGAAACAGCGTATAGCCATTGTGCGGGCTCTCTGTATGAATCCCGAAATTATGCTCTTTGACGAAGTTACCGCATCCCTTGACCCGGAAATGGTACGGGAAGTTCTGGACGTGATGCTGGAACTGGCAAGGCAGGGTATGACCATGATTATCGTGACCCACGAAATGAGTTTTGCCAAGGCGGTGGCGGACAGGGTGCTGTTCCTTGACGGGGGGATTGTGGTTGAGGAAAACAATGCCAAAGAATTTTTTAACAATCCCAAAACAGAACGTGCCCAACGGTTTTTGGACACCTTCAATTTTGAAGAGTAGGAAAGTAGGAAGGAGAATTCAAAATGAAAAAATTTGTGAGGTTTTTTGCAGTAGGTATGTTGGCGGTTTTCGCCGCTTTGGCACTGACCGGTTGCGGCGGTGAGAAGAAAGCCAACGGGCCTGAAGAATTGAAGAAATTAGGAAAAATCCGGGTGGCGGTTTTCAGCGATAAAATTCCTTTCGGATATGTGGACAAAAATGGTGTGAACAGGGGCTATGATGTCTATTTTGCCCGCCGCATTGCCAAGGATTTGCTGGGTGATGAAAACAAGGTGGAATTTGTTTTGACAGAGGCGGCTGCCCGTACGGAAGTTTTGGAAGCGGACAAGGTGGATTTGGTTCTGGCTAATTTCACGGTTACCAAAGAACGGGCGGAGCGGGTTGATTTCTGCCTTCCCTATATGAAATGTATGTTGGGTGTGGTTTCCAAGGATGGTGCAATTACGGATGTGGCACAGCTGAAGGGCAAGAAACTGATTGTGAACAAGGGCACCACAGCGGAAATTTATTTCACCAAGAAACATCCTGAAATTGAACTGTTGAAATATGACCAGAACACGGAGGCCTTCCAGGCATTGAAGGACGGCAGGGGTGCGGCTTTGGCACATGACAATACGGAAGTATTTGCCTGGGCAAACAGGAATAAGGGTTACAAATGTGGCATTGAGAATTTAGGTTCTTTGGACGCCATTGCCCCGGCGGTAAAGAAGGGCAACAAGGCACTTTTGGACTGGGTAAATCAGGAGATTGTTGCCTTGGGCAAGGAAAACTTTTTCCACAAGGCATTTGAGGCGGAATTAAAGAAGGACTTTGGCTCCGTAAGTCCCGAAAGCGTTGTAGTAGAAGGCGGAAAGATGTAGGAATATGCACAGGTTTTTTGTTGAAGAGGATTATGCAAAAATAATAACTTTGGAGGGCAAACTGGCACATCATATCGGCACGGTTTTGCGTATGACTGTGGGTGAAGAACTGGAACTGGTCTTTGATGACGGTGTGATTGCCAGATGCACTTTGCAAAGTTTTGAGAAGAACAGGGTAACTGTTGCCGCAGGGGAAATTCTTGCTCAAGGTAATGAACCGTCCGTTCAAGTCACATTGGGACAGGGGCTTGCCAAGGGTGAGAAAATGGATTTGGTGGTGCAGAAAGCCGTAGAGGTTGGTGCCACCACGATTATTCCCTTGGCTTTGGAAAACAGTGTGGCACGTTTTGATGCCACACGTTCCCGAAAGAAGGTGGAGCGTTGGCAGAAGATTGCTTTGGAAGCGGCCCAGCAGTCCAAACGGGATATGATTCCCAAAGTGGAGCCGGTGCAGAATTTGCAACAGGCATTGACAAATGACCATGATTTGATTATTATGGCTTATGAAGGGGAAACCAGTGTTACTCTAAAAGATGTTTTGGCAGGGCAAAAGTTTCAAAAGATACTTTTGCTGATTGGCCCGGAAGGCGGCTTTACGGAAGAAGAAGTGGAACTTTGCCGCAGCAAGGGGGCAAGGACTGTGACCTTGGGCCGCCGCATCCTGCGTACGGAAACAGCAGGAATTGTGGCCTTAAGTTGCATATTCTACGAATATGGGGGTTAGGTATCAGGTTTCAGGCGTCAGGGATTAGGGTTTAGGGGAATGAGTAATTAGTAATGAGTAATTATGGTAAGATGTTCCAGTGATTATAATTGGGTTTCAGGTGTGTGGGGTTATGCGAGCCCTCGTCCGCCCATAAAGGGGCGGGGGACCGACACAGTTTTTAAGGTCGGTGGTGGGGTGAGCAATTAGGATGATATGTTGCAAAGAAAAAAATCATTAAATATTTATGCTCAAGAACTTCGCAAAAATATGACACCATGGGAAAGAAAACTATGGTTTATGTTTTTACAGAAATATCCCTTGAGATTTAAAAGACAATACATCATTGGTAATTATATTGCAGATTTTTATTGTGAGAAAGCAAATTTGGTTATTGAATTGGATGGTAGCGGGCATTATCAGGATAAACAAAAACAATATGACAGATATAGAGATGATGCAATGGAATTGAAAGGAATAAAGGTTATTAGGATAAGTAATTTAGACATAGATAAAAATTTTGAAGGCGTATGCCATTGGATAGATGAACTTGCAGGGGGTGTACTTAATTGCTCACCCCACCACCGTCAAGACAGTTTGTCTTGACGGTCCCCCGCCCCTTTAGGGGCGGACAAGCAAACTCTTATTTTTCTAACATCCGACAAGCAATGAAAACTATCGCATTCTACACCCTTGGCTGCAAGGTGAATCAGGCGGATACGGCCAGTATGGAAACCTTGTTCAGGCAGGCGGGCTACACAGTTAAAGATTTTGCAGAGAAGGCAGATGTGTATTTAATCAACACCTGCGTTGTTACCAATATGGGGCAACGGAAAAGCCGGCAGATTATCAACCGCGCCATCCGCTTCAACCCCAATGCCCTTATTGTTGTTACAGGTTGTTATGCCCAGATTGCTTCCGAAAAACTGGAGCAAATAGAGGGTGTTGATGTAATTGTGGGCAATCAGGACAGAAGCAGGATTGTTGAACTGGTTTCTCAAAAATTAAACGCCGTCAAGTCCTTTGACAAACCCTGTTTTGAGGAACTTCCTGCGGGGGATGTGGGGGGTAGGACCCGTGCCTTTTTGAAAATTCAAGAAGGATGTAACCAGTTTTGCACTTATTGCATTATTCCCTATGCCAGAGGCCCTTTGCGTTCCCGCAGTTTGGCGAACATCAAAGAAGAAATTACCAAACTTGTGGGCAGGGGTTATCAGGAAATTGTGCTTATCGGTATTCACCTTGGCTGTTATGGCAAGGAGGACGGCACGAAAACCCTTTTCAGTGCAGTTGAAACTGCCCTTGCAGTTCCTAACTTGGCACGCTTGCGTTTGGGGTCATTGGAGTCCGTGGAGGTGGAGGATGAACTGCTTGAATTGATGAGTAAATCGGAGCGTCTCTGTCATCATTTGCATTTGCCGTTGCAAAGCGGCTGTGACAAGATTTTGGCCACCATGCACAGACCCTATGACACGAAAAAGTTTCAGACATTGATAGAAAATATCCGCAAGAAAATTCCCGACATTGCCATTACTACTGACGTGATTGTGGGTTTTCCCGGGGAAACTGAAGCGGACTTTAAGGATACTTGTGAATTTGTACAAAAGATTGGTTTTGCCAAAATGCACATTTTCCCATTCAGCAAAAGGGAAGGCACTCCGGCGGCGGCCATGCCTAACCAACTGACGGAGGCGGAAAAGGCGGGACGGGCGGAAAAATTGGCAAAAATTGATGCCGCCATGCAACAGGATTTTATGAAAAAAATGGTGGGTACGGAGGTTACAGTTCTCTTTGAAGAAACGGCGGGGGACGGCTGTATGGAAGGCCTCAGCGGAAATTACCAAAGAGTGAAATGCCCCGGCGGCAGGGAATTAAACAACCAAATTGCCCGTGTAAAAATCACCGGCCTCGAAGGTGAATTTTTGACGGGTGAAATAAAAGAAATTATGAGAAAGGAATGAAAAAAATGAGCGATTGTATTTTTTGCAAAATCATCAACGGGGAGATTCCCTGTGACAAGGTCTATGAAGATGACCAGATGATTGCCATTAAGGATGTGGCACCGGTGGCACCGGTTCATGTGCTGCTGATTCCCAAAAAGCATGTTCCCAATATTTTGTCCACGGAGGCGGATTTGCGTCTGCATTTGTCCGCCAAAATGAAGGAACTTGTAAAAAAATTGGGGGTTGAGGAAAAGGGCTTCCGCCTGGTTATCAATACAGGTGCGGACGGCGGACAGACCGTTGAACATTTGCACATTCACCTTATCGGGGGAAAAATTTTAGGTTGGCCTCCCTGTTAACACTTGACAAGAAGTTTAATAGGATATATAATTTACACGTCAAATTTCTGCAAGAGCAGGAACTATGATAATTTTTTTGGAAATTACCCCAAGGACGGAAGGGGGGGATAGAGATGACTGAGATTAAAGTTGGCAAGAATGAAAATCTTGAGAGCGCATTACGCCGTTTCAAGAGAGCGACCCAAAAGGCAGGTATTCTTTCCGAATTAAGGAAACGCGAACATTACGACAAGCCCAGCGTTGCCCGCAAGAAAAAATCTGAAGCAGCAAGAAAACGCAAGTTCAAGTAATGGAGGCGGACTGAATGTCTATTAAGGAACAGCTGACGGAGGATATGAAAACTGCCATGAAGGACCGTGAGGCGGGGAAACTTCGCCTGAGCGTTATCCGCATGGTGCGTTCCAATATCAAGAACACCGAAATTAACGAGAAACGGGAACTGAATGATGATGATGTTCTGGCAGTGTTAATGAAGGAAGTCAAAATGCGTCAGGACTCTTTGGAAGAGTTCAAAAAAGCAGACCGACAGGAGTTGGTTGCCCAGGCAGAAGAAGAAATTGCTATTTTGAAGAAATATCTTCCTGCCGCATTAAGTGATGAAGAACTGAAAGGGGTTGTTGCGGAGGTGATTGCCGAAACCGGAGCCGCCGGACCCAAGGATATGGGAAAGGTGATGCCCGCAGTAATGGCAAAAACCAAAGGCCGTGCAGACGGCAAACGCATCAGCGCTATGGTTCGTGAGTTGCTGAAATAATCTTAACCGTGCCAAGTGGCACGGTTATTTTTTAACTGAAAGGAGAATCTGAAATGGTACAACTTGTGCAGGAGTTTTTAAGCGGCGGCGGGCTCTTTGTGGTGGGGTTTGTCTGCCTGGTGATTTTTTTACATTTTGTGCCGGTGGGCCTGTGGATTACGGCTATGGCTTCCGGTGTCTTTGTGTCTATTTTTAATCTGGTGGGCATGCGGCTGAGGAACGTGGTCCCCTCCCGTATCGTACTGCCTTTAATCAGTGCGACCAAGGCGGGCCTGAATTTGAACACCAACCAGTTGGAGGCACATTACTTGGCAGGGGGCAATGTGGACCGGGTGGTGAATGCCCTGATTGCTGCCCATGGGGCCCAGATTGATTTGACTTTCCAGCGTGCCTGTGCCATTGATTTGGCAGGACGTGACGTTTTTGAGGCGGTGCAGATGAGCGTTAATCCTGAGGTTATTGAAACCCCCGTGGTTTCCGCAGTGGCAAAAGATGGCATTGAACTCAAAGTAAAAGCAAGGGTTACAGTCCGTTCCAACATTGACAGGTTGGTGGGCGGTGCCGGCGAATCCACCGTTATTGCCCGTGTAGGTGAAGGCATTGTCACCACTGTGGGTTCCAGTGAAAAGCACAGTGATGTTTTGGAAAACCCGGACTTTATTTCCAAGACCGTGCTGAGCAAGGGTCTGGACGCCGGTACGGCCTACGAAATTATTTCCATTGATATTGCGGATATTGATGTGGGCAGGAACATTGGTGCCTCCTTGCAGATTGACCAGGCGGAGGCGGACAAGCGGATTGCCCAGGCCAAGGCGGAGGAACGGCGCGCTATGGCGGTTGCCAAGGAACAGGAAATGAAGGCCTATACCCAGGAGATGGAAGCCAAGGTGGTTGAAGAACAGGCCAAAGTTCCCGAAGCGTTGGCAAAGGCCTTGCGTGAGGGCAATTTGGGGGTAATGGATTATTACAAAATGAACAATATCAATGCGGATACGGAAATGCGGAAAAACATTGCCGCCACAAAGCCCGTAACCGAGGAGTAAGATGGATTTTTTTGATGATGTTTTAGGCAGGATAATCCCTTTAATAATTGTTTTTGTCATTTTCCGCAACCTGCTGACTGTCATCTTCGGCGGCAGGCGGGGTGGCGAACCTGAACCTGAAGAGGAACCGGCGGAATATGATGCAGAGGGAAATCCTGTGGAAACAGAACCAGCTGAATATGAAGAAGAGGCGGAAGAAACTTCTGTGGAGGAAGAGCAACGGAAGATTTTAGAAGAGTTTGAGCGGGTTTTGCAACTGCCCAAGGAACCGCCGCCCTTTGACGAGGAACTTTCCAAAAAAGAACCCCGCAAAAAGGAGCAGAAAATTATCCGTGACGGGGAAACCACCATCATTCACAGGGATGGGGAAAGTATTGACCATGATTTCAAAGGTGTCATCCACCGGGACGGGGAAACTTTGGAACATGACAAATCCAAAATATACACGGAGAAACCTTTGATTGAGGAAGAACAGATTGAGCATATAAAAGTTGCGGAAAAGCGTTCCGTACAGCGAAAACTCCCCGTCCGTCCCCAGTTGGTGAAGGCGGTAAAATGGATGGAAATTTTGGGCAGGCCGAAAGGGTTTTGATTGTTTATGCACAGTTATCTTGTGAGAAAAGCATTAAATGAAAAAGCCGCCTCCGAAAGGGGCGGCGTAAAGTTTCAGGCCGGCTTGCGTAAGCCGGTTGCTTTTGTTTATCCCAACTTGTATAAAGTGGGGATGAGCAATTTGGGCTTGCAGATTTTGTACAAGATTTTGAATGACCGTGGTGATGTGGCCTGCGAGCGTTATTTCCTGCCGGAAAAGGAACTGGTTGCGGAACACAAACGCACCCGCACGCCTTTGTTGAGCGTGGAAAACCAGCGGCAGTTGGCGGATAATGACATAATTTTTGTAATGCTCAGTTTTGAAATGGATTATGACAATCTGCTGACGGTTTTGGATTTGGGGAACATCAAACTCCGTGCCAGAGAACGGAACGAAAAAGAACCGCTGATTATCATCGGCGGCCCCTGTGCAACTTTTAACCCCCTGCCGATGAGTATGGTGGCGGATGCCTTTGTCATTGGAGAAGGGGAAGAGGTTGTGGGCAAAATTATAGAAGCGGATAAGGGTGACAGGGCAGAGGTTTTGGACAGGTTGGCAGGGATTGAAGGGGTCTTTGTGCCAATGCGGAATGCGGAATGCGTAATGCGAAATTGGCATAAGGATTTGGAAGCGTACCCCCATACTTCTGCAATTTTGGCGGAGAAGACCGAGTTTAGAAATATGTATATTGTGGAGGTGGCAAGGGGCTGTGGCAGGCATTGCCGCTTCTGCATGGCGGGTTATTGTTTCCGCAAACCCCGTCCCAGACCACTGGCAAATATTATCCGTGATATAGAAAACCGTCCTGAAGGTACGGAAAAGATTGGGCTGATGGGGGCGGCGGTGTCCGATTATCCCCAAATTGAGGAACTGACGGATTATTTGGTGGAACATAAAATAAAATTCTCTGTGGCATCTTTGCGGGCGGACACACTGACGGAAAAAATGTGTGGTGCTTTGGCAGCCAGCGGCCAGCATACCCTGACCGTTGCGCCGGAGGCAGGCAGCGTAAAACTGCGGAATATGATTAACAAGGGTATAACCGAAGAACATATTTTCCGTGCTTTGGAATTGGGCAGCAGGGCAGGGATTGACAATTTCAAGTTATATTTTATGATTGGCTTGCCCGGTGAGGATGACGCTGATATTCAGGCAATTATTGATTTGGTGCTGAAAATCAGAAAAACAATGGACGGGCAGGGGAACAAGGGGGATTTGATTCTTAGTGTCAACGCCTTTGTACCGAAACCCTTTACCCCTTTCCAGTGGTGTGGCCTGGCAAAGCCCGCTGTTTTACGCCACCGCTTCAAAATGTTGAAAGATGCTTTTAACAGCGATAAACGGATAAAATTATTGTTGGAGAGTTTGAAAGAAACATTGGTGCAGGCCTATCTTGCCAAAGGGGATGTGGGGGCAGGCGAGTATTTGCTGCTCAGCCACGAAAAGCAGAAACCGCTCAAATATCTTTTGCAGGAAAATAACTTGAATATGGAAAACATCTGTACACAACCCCTGGCATTGGATGAAGGTTTGCCCTGGGATTTTCTTGATATGGGTTTCAGCAAGACCTATTTGCAGCAGGAATGGCATAAAGCACAGGAACAGGAATACACGAAGCCGTGCTTTGACGGATGCAGAAGATGCGGGGTGTGCGGTTTTGTTAATGCGTAATGCGTAATTCGCAATGCGTAATTACGGTAAGATGTTCCTGTGATTAGATTTTGGGTTTCGGGTGTGCGGGGTTTTGCGAACCCTCGTCCGCCCATAAAGGGGCGGGGGACCGCCTACGGGAGCGTGTTGGCGGTGGTGGGGTGAGCAATTAGGTTGATACATTATCAAGAAATAAATGTCAAAGAACAAAGAATAAAGAATAAAGAACATATATGGTAAAATGTTCCGGTGATTATAGCAATAGTTAGCATTATGTTAAGTTTATTGCTTCAGTCGGGGAGAGCGACCCACCCCCGCCTGCCCTTCCATGGTCCTACCGACAATCCACCCCACCCACACCTGGGCGGGAAAAAACAGTTAGCATTGAGAGGAGGTAAGTTAAGATGAACTTTGAATTTAATAAAGATGTACTTGAATTGCGGGAGAGGGTGCGGGAGTTTGTAGCCAAAGAAATCACTCCTTATGCACATGCAATGGATGAAGAAAATGGTATGCGGTCAGGGTTGTTGGAAAAGGCCGCAGAACTGGGTTTGTTGACTTTAAGCGTACCTAAAGAATATGGTGGGGCAGGTCTTGATGCGGTAAGTATTGGTGTGATTTATGAAGAAATCGCCAAGGGCTGTGCCGGAGTTGCCACCACTTTTGCCGCCAACAGTTTGGCACTCTTGCCCGTGCTTATTGGGGGTAATGAGGAACAGAAAAAAGCAGTTTGCGGTTTGCTTAAGGAAGGTAAATTAGGCGCTTTTGCCCTCACTGAACCTACGGCGGGCAGTGATGCGGGCAGTGTGAAAACCCGTGCGTTTTTCAATGCAGAAAAAAATACTTATACTTTGAACGGTAATAAATGTTTTATAACCAATGCGGGTCTGGCAGATGTTTTTGTAGTGCTTGCCAATACCCGTGAAGACGGCAGTATGCGTGGGCTGACCGCTTTTATTGTACCTAAAAATGCAAAGGGTCTTTCCATTGGACAAAAGGAAAACAAAATGGGTATCCGTGCTTCCGATACCCGTTTCATGAAGTTGGAAAATGTGGAAGTTCCTGCCTCTGCCGTCATTGGCAAACCCGGTATGGGTTTCCGGCTGGCTATGGAAACATTGGAAGTTGCCAGACCTTATGCCGGAATTTTGGCAGTGGGTGTTGCCCAGAGCGCTTTGGACAGTGCCATTGCCTTTGCCAAAGGTCGTGAGCAGTTTGGCAAACCCATCGGCTCTTTTGAAATGATACAGGCCATGTTGGCGGATATGGCGATGAAGGTGGAAAGCGCCCGGCTCTTGGTATATAAAGCATTGTGGCTGAAGGATGAGGGCTTGGAATTTGGGAAGGAATCCGCAATGGCGAAATGTTATGCAGGGGATATGGCAATGCAGGTGACTACGGATGCGGTACAGATTATGGGCGGCTATGGCTACAGCAAAACCGGCCCGGTGGAAAAACTGATGCGGGATGCAAAGGTTATGCAAATTTATGAAGGAACAAATCAAGTTCAGCGTTTGATTATTGCGGGGAAACTGCTTAAGTAATGGAATTTTTGGCTTTGCTGATGTTGGTGCTGGCAGCCGACAGGGTGAGCAAGTTAATAGTGACGGAATATATGCGTTTGGGTGAAAGCATTGAATTTTTAGGTGAGTACTTTCATTGGACATATATTCTAAATGAAGGGGCGGCCTTTGGACTTTTGCAAGGGGGAAGATGGATTTTTATTGCACTTGCTTTAATCATTGTGGTGATGGGTTACTATTTTCGCAAGGATATTCTGCAACAGGACTGGCTGACCCAGTGCGGTGTGGCGTGCTTTATCGCCGGCACTATCGGCAACCTGATTGACCGGGCATTATTCGGAGCGGTGATTGACTTTATTGATTTGCGTGTTTGGCCAATTTTTAATGTGGCGGATATAGGTGTGTGCCTGGGCGTGGCACTTTTACTTTGGAGTATTTTATGGCAGAATCAACAAGAGAAAAATTCTTAATACCGGAAAATCTTGCCGGACAAAGGGCGGATGTGGGGCTTGCCTCCCTGTTGGAAGTTACCCGTTCCAATATGCAGAAATTATTGGAAGATGGCAGGGTGAGCAGGGGCGGGAAAATCCTCAAATCTAATTACAAATTGAAAGCCAATGAGGAAATTGCAGTTGATTTGCCAGAACTGCAACCTTTGGATGTGCAGCCGGAAAATATCCCTTTGGATATAATTTATGAAGACGAGGATATAATTGTTATAAACAAAGCCAGGGGTATGGTGGTGCATCCTGCGGTTGGAAATTACAGCGGTACTTTGGTCAATGCACTTTTATATCATTGCAAAAATTTGAGCGGTATTAACGGTGTCATCCGTCCCGGAATTGTGCATCGGCTGGACAAGGACACCAGCGGGATTATGATTTGTGCCAAGAATGACAATGCCCATCTGTCGTTGTCAAAACAAATTCAGGACAAGGTGGCAAGACGCAGTTATTTGGCGGTGGTGCGGGGCAATATTAAGACGGATAAGGGAATGATTACAACACAAATTGCCCGTGATAAAAATGACCGAAAAAAAATGGCGGTGGTTACAGAGGGTGGAAGAGAAGCCATTACGGAATACACCGTATTGGAACGGTTTGGCAAATACACTTTGGTTGAGTGCCGCCTGCTCACGGGGCGTACCCATCAGATTAGGGTGCATCTTGAATATCTTGGTTATCCCTTGGTGGGTGACCCAAAGTATTCACCAATGAAAACACCTTTTCATATTGAAGGTCAGGCCCTGCACAGCGAGAAGTTGACTTTTATCCATCCCCGCACGGGGGAAAGAATGGAATTCAAGGCAGATTTGCCTACGGATATGCAGAAAATTATAACCCGCTTGCACTTGGGGCAGTTTAGTTAAGGTTTCAGGTATCAGGTGTCAGGTTAGAGGGTAAAGGATATAGGAATTAGGATTTAGGGGGAGAATATAATGCGGAATTCGCAATGCGTAATTATTGTAAAATGTTCCAGTGATCATAATTGTGTTTCAGGGGTGCGAACTTTTTCCGCCCCAGGCGTGGGGCGGGAGACCAGCGACAGTTTTTCGGTGGCTGGTGGTGGGGTCGCACTCTTGTAGTTAGAAGTTGTAAGTTAGAAGTTATAAATTAAAGGTAAAATGTTCCTGTGATTATAGCAGTGGTTAGTGTTATGTTAAGTTTAGTTTTTCAGTCGGGGAGAGCGACCCACCCCGTCTTGCCCTTCTATGTTCCTTTAGGCAATCCACCCCGCCCACGCCTGGGCGGGAAAATACAGTTCGCATTGTGCGGACTTTTTTTATTCTAATCACAGGAACATATCACCATAGTTTTAAGATTTAAGTTTTAACTTTTAACTGATTTGATGTTCCTGTGATTATAGCAGGAAAGTTGGCAGAGATTGTAGGGGGACGGGTTCTTGCCGTAGGCAAGGTTCCGCACCCGGGCAAAGCATCGCTTTGCACAATGTCAGCACATAATGACAGGGTTTTCTGCGTAATCCGCACCCCCAGTCGCCCACCGAAAAAA
>JAZLLX010000090.1:0-24946 GCA_045598345.1 Acidaminococcaceae bacterium
GCAGTTACGTGCTATGGCGGTGAAGCGTAAGACAAGTTCCCCGCCTTTGTTGGAAGGCACTAACATGGCTTCAAAATAGTCATCATTGCGTAAACGCTGTGAGTCATTCACCCGGGCGGAAATGTGCAGTTTGTCATACTGCTCGTCCGGCAGATAGACCCTTGTCCAGGTGTCCAATATGGTCAGTTCCTGTGTGCCGATATTTTTATATGGCACACGGATTTCAAATTCCTGCATAAAGTTTTTGTGGGGTGTGTCATTTTCCAAACACTTCACACTGCTGTGGTGTTCCACATCCAATTTCAGTTTTGCATCTCCGAAGAGTAAATCTAATAGCATAGTGGTTCTCCTTTAATAAATTTAGGGTTCAGGGGTCAGGGGGAAAGGTGAAAAGATGATGGGATGAAAGGGTGAAGAATAATGCGTAATTCGCAATGCGTAATGCGTAATTGTGGTAAAAAGTTCCTGTGATTATAGCATTGGTTGATGTTATGTTAAGTTTGCCTCTTCAGGCGTAGAGAGCGACCCCACCACCACACTTCGTGTGGTCCCTCGCCCCACGCCTGGGGCGGAAAAAGTTCGCATAACCTCGCACACCTAAAACCTGAAATATAATCACTGGAACATCTTACCACAACTTTAAGTTTTAAGTTTTTATCTTTTCATTAGCGACAGCGTAATTGCTCACCCCACCACCGCCAACACGCTCCCGTAGGCGGTCCCCCGCCCCTTTAGGGGCGGACGAGAGTTCGCATCAAGCGGACTTTCCCTAAATCCTGAATCCTGATTCCTGATTCCTTTATCCTTGGGCGTAATCCTTAATAATGCAGATTGGGGTTTTTTGGCTGTCGTTGCCAAAGGGGTTGTCAATCAGGATTTGTGCCACAAGGGCGGCGTCAACGCCTTTGCTGGTGCCAAGTATGTGGCTGCGTTTCAAGTCGTTCACATCTGCAACGCAGGCGCCGAAGGCGCCGGTGGCGGTTTTAATTTTTTCGCTTACTTCAACCGGCTCAAAAGGCCCCGGCACAATGTGCTTGTCAAAGGGGGGCATTGTCCCCGTCACGTCGTCAATGAGCCGTGCCTGATAGCCGGCAGTGCGGTAGAACACTCCGGCAATGCCCAAACATTTTGCCAATGTGCCCAAAACAACGGCACAGAATACTCTCAGCCCGCCGCTGTAATTAATCAGCATTTGCATGGAGTAGGGGCTGGAAATGCTACCTTTGGCAGGGAAGAGGCGGCTGAGAAATTTTGCAAGCAGGGTGGGGTGCAGGTCATCGCACCGCAACGCACTGCCCTGTGTAATAGCCACCACGGATTCCGCTACGCAGACCACATCGTTGGGGGCAATTTTACCGCCGCCATATTTCACGATGGCATCCACAATGTCATCGTGGTAGGTGAGTATGGGTGTTTTAATTGGAATTATCTGATACATAATAATCTTATTATAAACTCTTGCAATTTTTTCTTCAAGAGATTATAATAAAAAAATCAAATACGCCTGTAGCTCAGTGGATTAGAGCGACGGCCTCCGGAGCCGTGTGCGCAGGTTCGATTCCTGTCAGGCGTACCATTTTATTTATGAAAGTTTTGATGTTCATCACAACTGCAGATTTGCTTTTGACGGTGCTGACCTACATCTATTACCGGCTTGTGTTCAGGTTTGCCCGCAGTGCGGTGTTCACTTTCTTTTATGTGCTGTTCAGTTTGAATGTGGTTGTGAGCCGTATGCTTTCGGACCGGCTGCCTCTGACTTTGCTCTGGTGTGAGTCCTATTTCAGCGGTATCTGGCTGGCGGTGCTGTATTATTCCATTTGGCTGGCTTTTTTGCATTTGATATTTTTTATAGTTTTTAATCTGTTACATTTACGCCTGCCCCACAAAAGGTTTGCCCAGGGGCTGATGGCGTTTTTCTTTTTGCTGAGCGTTTGGGGCGCCTGGCGGGCATATCATCCCGTAGTGCGGCAGGAAATTATCCCCACGGTAAAACTGGAGCAGGGGACGGATTTGAAGATTGCCCTGGTGAGCGACTGGCATTTGGGCAGGACTTTGGTGCGGGGTTTCTGCTGGGATGTGGTGGATTTGATCAATGCCCAGAACCCTGACGTAATCATTATCGCTGGGGATTTGCTGGATGAAAAATTGAGTTATGTGCAACGGGCAAATTCTTTGGAACCTTTGTCCCATTTACAAGCCGGGTTGGGAACTTATATGGTTTTCGGCAACCACGATTATATTGATAATCCGCAAAAATTGCAGCGTTTGCTGAAGATGATGAAGATAAAGGTGTTGCAGGGCAGTAATGTGGGAATTATGGACGGCACGGTGAAAATCACGGGCCTGGTTGATTTCAGCAGGGATTCCGGCACGGACGCTTTGCGGCAGCTGGCGGCGGGGAATGATGATTTTTTCAGCATTTTGGTTGACCACCAGCCCAGAAGGATGGTGGCGGCCCAGGAGGAAAGGTATGATTTGTATCTGGCCGGACACACTCACACGGGGCAACTTTGGCCCAACAGGATTTTTACCAGTTATATGTACGATTTGGACCACGGGCGCAAGCAGTACGGAAATATGGTGGGGATCGTGACCAGCGGCATTGGTTTTTGGGGCCCCCCCATAAGGTCTTCTGCAGCCCCGGAAATTGTCATTATCAAGGTGCAGGGGTTGAAAGAAATAAAAAATGCTGAAAATAGTGCAATGTTACAATAAAGTTGGGTTTTTAAGAAAAGTCCAACTTTATTGCTTTTTTGTTACAAAAAAAGTTTGCACGGGGAAAAAAAATAAAAAAAAAATTGACATGGAATTTGTATTTTGATAGAATGGCGAACGTTCGCCACTCTGTGCATATATATAGACATATGCTTATTATATAGATAGGAGTCCGGCGCAAGCCGGATTTTTATAAAAAATAACTAACCAAGTGAAAGAAAGGAGGTGCCAGGATGCCGACAATCAATCAGCTGATTCGTAAGGGACGTAAGGTTCTGACGGACAAGTCCGCTTCCCCGGCGTTGAAGGAGTGCCCGCAAAAACGCGGTGTTTGCACCCGTGTGTACACAACCACGCCCAAGAAACCTAACTCCGCATTGCGTAAGGTAGCCCGTGTACGTTTGACCAATGGTTTGGAAGTAACGGCGTATATCCCCGGTATCGGCCACAATTTGCAAGAGCACAGCGTGGTAATGATCAGGGGCGGAAGGGTTAAGGACCTTCCCGGTGTGCGTTATCACATCATTCGTGGGGCATTGGATGCTGCAGGTGTTGCAGACAGGCAACAGGGACGCAGCAAGTATGGTGCTAAGAGACCTAAAGAGAAGAAGTAATGGGCGTTGTGCCCACCATTGAATGAAAGGAGTGAAGAAGCATGCCGAGAAAAGGCGCAGTTCCAAAAAGAGATGTATTGCCGGATCCGGTGTACAACTCCAAGTTGTTGACCAAGTTTATCAACAACATTATGCTTGACGGCAAGAAGGGCATTGCCGAAAAGATTGTTTATGACGCTTTTGATGAGATTCGTTCCAAGACAGGCAAGGATCCTATGGAAGTGTTTGATGCAGCAATGCAAAATGTTATGCCCGTTGTAGAGGTTCGCGCCCGCCGTATTGGCGGTGCCAACTACCAAGTGCCTGTTGAAGTCCGTCCCGAAAGAAGAACCACTTTGGGAATCCGCTGGATTGTGAACTACAGCAGGGCCCGCAGTGAGAGGGATATGGCAAGCCGTGTGGCTGCAGAGGTTATGGATGCCGCAAATGGTGTAGGCGCTTCCGTGAAGAAGCGTGAAGACACCCATAAGATGGCTGAGGCGAATAAGGCGTTTGCTCATTATCGTTGGTAATAAGGAGAGAAAATGGGCAGAGATTATCCATTGGAAAAAACAAGAAATATCGGTATCATGGCACACATTGATGCTGGTAAGACCACTACCACAGAGCGTATTTTGTTCTACACCGGCAAAACCCATAAGTTGGGCGAAACCCACGAGGGTGCGGCAACGATGGACTGGATGGTGCAGGAACAGGAACGCGGCATTACCATTACCAGCGCGGCCACAACCTGTTTCTGGTTGGGCCACCGTATCAACATTATCGATACCCCGGGTCACGTGGACTTCACAGTAGAAGTTGAGCGTTCTCTTCGTGTATTGGATGGTTCTGTAGCAGTGTTCTGCGCCAAGGGCGGGGTTGAGCCCCAGTCCGAAACCGTATGGCGTCAGGCGGACAAATATAATGTCCCCCGTATGGCCTATGTGAACAAGATGGACATTACCGGCGCAGATTTCTACCGAGTGGTAGATATGATGAAAGACCGTTTGGGTGCAAATGCAGTACCAATTCAGCTGCCTATCGGTTTTGAAGACAGTTTTGTGGGTCTGATTGATTTGGTAAAAATGAAGGCCTACATCTATCACGATGATTTGGGCAAGGATCAGGAAGAAACTGATGTTCCGGCAGATATGCTGGACAAGGCCAAAGAGTACCGTGCCGCATTGGTTGAGGCGGTTGCGGAGGCAGATGACGAACTGATGATGAAATATTTGGACGGCGGCGAGCTGACCGAAGACGAAATCAACAGCGCCATCCGCAAGATGACAGTTGCCTGCAAGATGACCCCCGTATGCTGCGGTTCTTCTTACCGCAACCGTGGTGTACAACATTTGCTGGACGCAGTAGTTGCCTATATGCCGGCACCTACGGACATTCCCCCTATCAAGGGTGTCACCCCGGACGGCAAGGAAGCGGAGCGTCCTTCCAGCGATGAGGAACCCTTCAGCGCTTTGGCATTCAAGATTATGACCGACCCCTTTGTGGGCAAGTTGGCGTTCTTCCGTGTATATAGCGGAACTTTGGAAGCCGGCAGTTATGTATATAACTCCACCAAGGGCAAGCGTGAACGCATCGGTCGTATTTTGCAAATGCACGCCAACCACCGGGCGGAAATCACCAAGGTTTATAGCGGTGATATTGCGGCGGCGGTGGGCCTGAAAGATACGACCACGGGCGACACATTGTGTGACGAGAATAATGAGATTATTCTGGAATCCATGGTGTTCCCCGAACCGGTTATCAGCGTGGCGGTTGAACCCAAAACCAAGGCAGACCAGGAAAAGATGGGCATTGCTTTGGCAAAACTGGCTGAGGAAGACCCCACTTTCCGTGTTCATACGGACCCGGAAACCAGTCAGACCATTATCAGCGGTATGGGGGAACTGCACTTGGACATTATCGTGGACAGGTTGCTCAGGGAGTTCAGGGTCGGCTGCACAGTGGGCAATCCACAGGTCGCTTACCGTGAAACTATCCGCAAGTCCGTCAAGTCCGAAGGCAAGTTCATCCGTCAGTCCGGCGGCAAGGGCCAATACGGCCACTGCTGGCTGGAAATTTCACCCTTGGAGCCGGGTGCAGGGTTCACCTTTGAAAGCAAGATTGTGGGCGGCGCTATTCCCAAGGAATACATTGCCCCCATTGAGAACGGTGTTAAAGAGGCAATGGAAAACGGCGTTCTGGCCGGCTACCCCATGGTAGATATTGCGGTAACCGTTTATGATGGCTCTTATCATGAAGTGGACTCCAGCGAAATGGCTTTCAAGATTGCGGCTTCCTTGGGCTTCAAGTCCGGCGCGGCCAAAGCGGATCCGGTTATTCTGGAACCTGTGATGAAAGTGGAAGTTACGGTTCCCGAAGAATATATGGGCGATGTAATCGGTGACATCAACAGCCGCCGCGGACGCATCAACTCTATGGATGCACGGAACGGGGCGCAGATTATTGACGCTTTTGTTCCGTTGGCGGAAATGTTCGGTTACGCAACCGACTTGCGTTCCAAGACCCAGGGGCGTGGCAACTATGTAATGCAGATTGACCACTACGAAGCAGTGCCCGGCAATATTGCAGAAGGTATTATTGAAAAGAATAAGGGCACGACCGCAGAGTAAAAAAAACATTCTGCCGACTGATGGCAGGGTGGAAAAAATAAAATTTATTAAACTTTGAGAGGTTTTTAGAAAAAGGAGGATTCTCAAAATGGCAAAAGCTAAGTACGAGCGTACAAAACCCCATCTGAACATTGGTACCATTGGTCACGTTGACCATGGCAAGACCACTTTGACCGCAGCAATTACCAAGGTATTGTCTGAAAAAGGTCAAGCAGAATTCATGGACTATGCAAACATTGACAAGGCGCCGGAAGAGCGTGAACGTGGTATTACCATCAATACCGCACACGTTGAATATGAAACCGACACCCGTCACTATGCACACGTTGACTGCCCGGGCCATGCCGACTATGTAAAGAACATGATTACCGGCGCGGCACAAATGGACGGCGCAATCCTGGTTGTTTCCGCAGCGGACGGCCCCATGCCCCAAACCCGTGAACACATCCTGTTGGCCCGTCAAGTAGGCGTTCCCGCTATCGTTGTTTTCTTGAACAAATGCGATATGGTTGACGATCCTGAATTGTTGGAACTGGTTGAAATGGAAGTCCGCGAACTGCTCAGCAGTTACGAATTCCCCGGCGACGACATTCCCATCGTTAAGGGTTCCGCTTTGAAAGCATTGGAAGGTGATGCAAGTTATGTCGGTGCTATCAATGAACTGATGGCAGCAGTTGACAGCTACATTCCTATGCCTGAACGTGCAAAGGACAAACCCTTCCTGATGCCTGTGGAAGATGTATTCACCATTACCGGTCGTGGCACTGTTGCTACCGGCCGTGTAGAGCGTGGTACCATCAAAGTTGGCGACACTGTTGAAATCATCGGCTTGTCCGACGAAAACAAATCCACAGTTGTTACCGGCGTTGAAATGTTCCGCAAATTGCTTGACGAAGCAATGGCCGGCGATAACATCGGCTGCCTGCTCCGCGGCATTGACCGTAAGGAAATTGAACGTGGCCAGGTATTGGCTAAACCCGGTTCCATCAAACCCTTGACCAAATTCAAAGGCGAAGTTTACGTTTTGACCAAAGAGGAAGGCGGCCGTCACACCCCGTTCTTCAATGGCTACCGTCCCCAATTCTACTTCCGTACCACTGACGTTACCGGCGTTGCCAAATTGCCCGAGGGTGTTGAAATGGTTATGCCCGGCGACCATGTAACTATTGAAGTTGAACTGATTACCCCGATTGCTATTGAGCAAGGTTTGCGTTTCGCTATCCGTGAAGGCGGCCGTACAGTTGGCGCCGGCATGGTATCCGAAATTGAAGCATAATTTATAGGTCTTTTATAGTTTATACATTATATATGGGTGTTTGCCCCGTCATCTTAGGGTGACGGGGCGGGAACTCCCTTTGACTGTGAAGTGGGAGGTTGCACGCCACGGTTGCGTGGTTTTCCCACGGAGTAAGTCCAAACCGCATGAGTTTGGGCGAATAGGAGGAAAAAAATTTAATGGCTAAATCTCAGAAAATCAGAATACGCCTGAAAGCGTATGATCACAAGATGTTGGATCAGAGTGCGGCAAAGATTGTGGACACGGCTGAGCGTACAGGCGCTTTGGTGTCAGGCCCCATTCCCCTGCCCACCGAAAAGAACATCTACACTATTCTCCGTTCTCCTCACGTTAATAAGGACAGCAGGGAACAGTTTGAAATGCGTACTCACAAAAGATTAATCGATATTTTGGAACCCAGTCCCAAGACAGTTGACAGTTTGATGCGGCTTGACCTGCCTGCGGGAGTGGATATCGAAATCAAGGTGCTGTAATTTAGGGAGGAATAAGAAATGGCTAAAGCTATTATTGGCAAGAAATTGGGTATGACCCAAATCTTTGCAGAAGACGGCAAGCTGATCCCTGTTACAGTTGTGGAAGCAGGTCCTTGTGCAGTGCTGCAAGTTAAAAATGTGGAAAACGACGGCTATGATGCTGCTGTCGTAGGTTTTGGCGAAATCAAGGAAAAACAGGTCACCAAACCTATGGCCGGCGTATTTGCCAAAGCCGGTGTCAAAGCAGTCCGTTGGTTGCGGGAACTCCGCAGCGACAAAGCCGTGGAATACAAGGTTGGCGACCAGATTACCTGCGATATTTTCGCAGCCGGTGATGTGGTGGATGCCTTGGGTATTACCCGTGGTAAGGGTTTTGCCGGTACCACCAAACGTTATCACTTTGGTCGTGGTCCTATGAAACATGGTTCCAAGAGTCACCGTGAGCCCGGTTCAATGGGCCCCCGTTACTCCGGCCCGGGCGGCAGGGTTATGCCCGGCAAACGTCTTCCCGGTCATATGGGTGTTGACCATGCAACGGTTCAACATCTCAGGATCGCAAGGGTTGACAAGGAACGGAACCTGTTGCTGGTAAGGGGCGGAATCCCCGGCGCAACCGGAAGTTGCGTAATGATTAGAGAAACTATTAAGCCCATCAGGGAGCCGCAGATTCAGGCGCCCAAGAAAAAGGGCAAGAAATAATTAGGAAGGAGGTTGCTATCAGATGACAAAAGTATATGATTTGGCCGGCAAAGAAGTCGGTGAAATTGAATTAAATGCTGAAGTATTCGGCCGTGAATTTAACGGCGGTCTGGTACATCAGGCAGTAGTAATGCAGATGGCTGCAATGCGTCAGGGCACTTCTTCCACAAAGAAACGTGGTGAGGTGCGTGGCGGCGGCAGAAAACCCTGGAAACAAAAGGGTACCGGCCATGCACGTTGCGGCAGTATCCGCAGCAGTATCTGGGTCGGCGGCGGTGTGACCTTTGGTCCCAAACCCCGCAGTTATGCCAAGGATATGCCCCGCAAAATGCGTCGTCTGGCAATTGCCTGCTCCTTGAGCAGCAAGGTTGCCGCAAATGAACTGGTGGTTGTTGATGGCATGAAATTTGATGTCATTAAGACCAAACAGGCAGTGGAGGTTGTTAAGGCCTTTGATGCTGTTGACAAAAAAGTGCTTTTCATTACGGTGGTTGGCAACACTAATGTGGAGAAATCCGCAGCCAATCTGCCGAAAGTTAAAGTTATTACTAATATGGGCTTAAACTGCATGGATATCCTGAATGCCAACAAGGTGCTTCTGGACAAGGCGGCAGTGGCGGCTATTGAGGAGGTGCTGGGATAATGGCAGTTAATCCTCGTGATATTGTGAAGCGTCCGGTCATTACCGAAAAGACGCAGGCCATGATGAATGAGAACAAGTACACTTTTGAAGTTCCGATGACTGCAAACAAGGTGGAAATCCGTCAGGCCGTTGAAGCGATTTTCAACGTTAAGGTTGAAAAAGTTAACACCATACGTGTGCTTGGTAAAACTAAACGTATGGGTAGATTCCAGGGCAAGCGCAGCGATTACAAAAAAGCAATCGTCAAACTTGTTGAAGGGTCTAAGATTACCCTCTTCGAAGGGATGTAAGGAGAAGAGAAACAATGGGAATTAAAACTTATCGCCCCACATCGCCCAGCCGCCGTTTCATTACGGGCAGCGATTATTCGGAGCTCACAACGGACAGGCCGTACTATCCGTTGACAGAAAAAATTACGGAAAAAGCGGGCCGCAACTACACCGGCAAGATGACCGTGCGTCATCAGGGCGGCGGCAACAAGCGCCTGTACCGTATTGTGGATTTCAAACGCAATAAGGATAATGTTCCTGCCATCGTCAAGACCATTGAATATGATCCTTATCGCAATGCCAGAATTGCTTTGGTGGCATATCTGGACGGCGAAAAACGCTACATTCTTGCACCTTTAGGACTGAAGGTGGGCCAAAGAATTGTCAGCGGTGAATCCGTAGATATTATCGTTGGCAATGCCATGCCTTTGAAAAACATTCCTTTGGGCACTGAGGTGCACAATGTGGAAATGAAAATCGGCAAGGGCGGGCAGTTGGCACGCAGTGCCGGCGGTTTTGCACAGCTGATGGCGAAGGATGGGGATTATGCCCTGCTCCGTCTGCCCTCCGGCGAAATCCGCAAGGTGCATATCAATTGCCGCGCCACCATCGGTATCGTAGGCAATTTGGAATTTGAAAACATTCATATCGGCAAGGCAGGCCGCAGCCGTTGGCTGGGTATCCGCCCTGCAAACCGTGGTGTAGTTATGAACCCGAACGACCATCCCCATGGAGGCGGTGAAGGTCACAGCCCCGTAGGCCGCAAGCGTCCTGTTACGCCTTGGGGCAAGTGTGCGTTCGGCACCAGGACACGCCGCAACAAGAAGGCGTCCACCAAGTTAATCTTGAAGCGTCGTAACGGTTAATGAATAGGGAAAGGAGAAACGATAGTGTCTAGATCAGTTAAAAAAGGACCATTTGTCCAGGAAGCGCTGTTGAAGAGAGTTGAAGCGCTCAACGCCGCTAACGATAAGAAAGTTTTGAAGACCTGGAGCCGTGCTTCCATGATTCTTCCTTCTTTCATCGGTCACACAATTGCGGTACATGACGGACGCAAGCATGTTCCCGTGTTCATTACCGAGGATATGGTTGGTCACAAATTGGGAGAGTTTGCTCCCACCAGAACCTTTAGAGGCCATGGCGACAAGGCCACAGAAGTTGGCTCAGGCAGCGCGCCGGCAGCCAAGAGTGAGTAGGAGGGTGTAACTTATGGAAGCATATGCAGTTGCTAAAAATATCCGCATCAGCCCCCGTAAGGTTCGCATCGTGGTGAATCTTATCCGCGGCAAAGCGGTCAGGGAAGCGTTCGCAATCCTGAAGTTTACCCCAAAAGTAGGCTGTGAGGTTGTGGAAAAAGTTTTGAAAAGTGCCGTTGCCAATGCAGAACATAATTTTGATATGGACGGCGAAAAGCTGTTCGTCAGTGAGATTTATGTAGATGCTGGCCCCACATTAAAGAGGATTCATCCCCGTTCCCGTGGACAGGCATTCAGTATTTTGAAAAGAACTTGCCAGGTAACCGTCAAGGTTGGCGAGAAGAAGTAAGAGCGAAGGAGGAAATCAGAAATTGGGACAAAAAGTTAATCCGCATGGATTTCGGGTTGGCGTAATTAAATCTTGGGATTCCAAATGGTATGCCGGCAGAGATTATCAAAAATTCCTGTTAGAAGATATCCGCATTCGCGAGTTCGTGATGGAAAAATTGTTCTTGAGCGGCATCAGCCGTGTGGAGATTGAACGGGCTTCCAACAAGGTCCGTGTTTCCATCTATACTGCAAAACCCGGTATGGTTATTGGCCGTCAAGGTGCAAATATTGAACTTTTGAAAAAGGATCTGAAAAAGTTCACCACCGGTGATGTGGATGTCAACATCAATGAAATTAAGCAGCCAGATTTGGATGCAAAACTGGTAGCAGAAAATGTAGCGGCACAACTGGAACGCCGTATTGCTTTCCGCCGTGCCATGAAACAAAGTGTGGGCCGCACTATGCGTGCGGGTGCAAAGGGCATCAAGATTGCCTGCAGCGGCCGTCTGGGCGGTGCGGAAATCGCCCGCAGCGAATTCTGCCGTGAGGGCTCCATCCCCCTGCACACTTTGAGAGCGGACATTGATTATGCTACAGCCGAAGCACATACGACCTATGGTCGCCTTGGTGTTAAGGTTTGGATTTATAAGGGCGAAGTTTTACCGGAATCCAAGGATATGGGTAAAGCATCTCCGAAGAAGGAGGCCTAAAAATGTTATTACCGAAGAGAACTAAGTACCGCAAGGTACAGCGTGGCCGTATGAAGGGCCGTGCAATGCGTGGCAATAAACTGGCACACGGTGATTTTGGTCTGGTGGCTTTGGAACCTGCATGGATTACCAACCGTCAGATTGAAGCGGCCCGTATCGCAATGACCCGTTATGTAAAGCGTGGCGGTCAGGTATGGATTCAAATTTTCCCGGACAAACCGGTTACGGCAAAACCTGCTGAAACCCGTATGGGTTCCGGCAAGGGCTCCCCTGAGTACTGGGTAGCAGTTGTTAAGCCCGGCCGTGTGTTGTTTGAGATGAATGGCGTAACTATTGAAGAAGCTAAAGAGGCAATGCGTCTTGCAGGTCACAAACTGCCTATCAAAACAAAATTCGTGACCAAGGAGCAAATTGCCGCAGAGGTTGCTGCACGTGAAGGTGGTGAATGGAAATGAAAATTAAAGAAGTTCGTGAATTGTCTGCCGCCGATTTGGAAAAGAAAATGGCAGAGTTGAAAGAAGAACTTTTCAATCTCCGTTTCCAAATGGCAACTGGTCAGTGCGAGAATCCCACCAAGGTCCGCGAGATTAAAAAATCTATTGCGAGAATTAAGACCATTCAGCGTGAAGCTGAATTGAAGGCCTAAGAGGAGGAAGCAAGATGACCGAAGAGAGAAATGCACGCGTAAGCCGTCAGGGTTTGGTTGTAAGCGACAAGATGGACAAGACCATTGTGGTTTCCATTGAAAGAACGGTGCAACATCCGGTGTATGGCAAGGGCGTAAAAAAGACCATCAAATTTAAAGCCCACGATGAGAACAATGAAGCTCATGTTGGCGATACGGTGGAGATTATGGCCACCCGTCCTATCAGCAAAGACAAAAGATGGCGTCTGACAAAAATTGTTGAGAGGGCAAAATAATTTCTTTTATGTAACGAGGCCTCGCTGTTACGAGGCAGAATGAATCAGGAGGATTTAAGATGATTCAGCAGGAAACAATTCTGAACGTCGCAGACAACTCCGGCGCGAAGAAAGTTTTGTGTATTCGCATTATGGGCGGTTCCTTCCGCAAATATGCGAATATTGGTGACATCATTGTCGCTACCGTCAAGGAAGCGGTCCCCGACGGCACTGCCAAAAAAGGCGATGTTGTCAAATGCGTTGTAGTTCGCAGCGTTAAGGGGTTACGCCGTGAGGATGGTTCCCACATCCGCTTTGACGAAAACGCCGCTGTGCTTATCAAAGAAGATAAGACACCTGTCGGCACCCGTATTTTCGGGCCTGTGGCACGCGAACTGCGTGACCACGATTTCATGAGAATTGTGTCTTTGGCACCTGAAGTGCTTTGATTTGAAGGAGGAATTATCATGAGTATTAAAAAAGGTGATACCGTGCTGGTTCTTTCCGGCAAGGATAAGGGCAAGCAGGGCAAAGTTCTTGAAGCAATGCCGAAGAAGGATAAGGTTGTTGTGGAAGGTATCAACGAAGTGAAGCGTCATACCAAACCCAACGGAGCCAATCCCCAGGGCGGCATTATTACCAAACCGGCACCCATGTACAGCAGCAAATTGCAGGTGGTTTGTCCCGCTTGCAAAAAAGCTACCCGTGTGAAAAACATTGTGGTGGCCGGCAAATCCGTCCGTGCTTGCAAGCACTGTGGCGAAGTAATTGATAAAGAAAAATAATCGAGGAAGGAGGAAAATAAATGGCAAAGACTAGACTTCAAGAGAAGTACTTGTCTGAAGTTGTTAAAGGGCTTCAGGACAAGTTCAAATATAAAAATGTTATGGAAGTGCCCAAGGTTGAAAAAGTTGTCATCAACATGGGTGTCGGCGAAGCCATCAGCAATCCCAAGGCATTGGAAAATGCTGTGGCGGACATGACTTTGATTGCAGGCCAGAAACCTGTTATTACCAAAGCAAAGAAATCCATTGCGAACTTCAAAGTTCGTGCCGGCATGAACCTTGGTGCAAAGGTAACCCTGCGTGGGGATAGAATGTACTATTTTCTCGATAAGTTAATGAACCTGGCATTGCCCCGTGTGCGTGACTTTCGCGGCGTAAGCGCAAAAGCGTTTGACGGACGTGGCAATTATGCGTTAGGTTTGAAAGAACAGCTGATTTTCCCTGAAATCGATTATGATAAAGTCGATAAGGTGCGTGGTATGGATGTTATTATTGTTACCACCGCCAAGACCGATGAGGAAGGTCGCGAGCTGCTTCGTTTGATGGGCATGCCTTTTGGCGCAAATTAAGGAGGTAACAACTTTGGCTAAGAAAGCATTGATTGAAAAATGGAAAGCTGAACCGAAGTACGAAGTTCGCCGCTACAACCGTTGCAAGATTTGCGGCAGACCTCATGCTTATATGCGTAAGTTCGGCATTTGCCGTATCTGTTTCCGTGAATACGCCTACAAGGGCGCAATTCCCGGTGTAACGAAGGCAAGCTGGTAAAGAGAGGAAGGAGGACTTTTAAGAATGGTTATGACTGATCCTATTGCCGATATGCTGACCCGTATCCGCAATGCAAACTCTGTTCATCATGAAAAAGTTACTATCCCCGCCAGCAAGGTTAAAACGGCTATCGCTGAGATTTTGAAGAACGAGGGATATATTAAGGACTTTGAAATGGGAACCGAAAACAACCATCCTGTTATGACCGTCAGTTTGAAATACGGCCCCAATCAGGAAAAGGTTATTACAGGTATCAAAAGAATTTCCAAACCCGGTTTGAGAATCTATATGCAAACCGACGAGTTGCCCAAAGTGTTGGGCGGACTTGGTATTGCACTGGTTTCCACAAGCCAGGGAATGATGACCGACAAGGCGGCCCGTAAGGCAGGCCTGGGCGGTGAAGTTATTGCTTACGTTTGGTAATGGAGGTAGGTTAAGATGTCAAGAATTGGTAAAAAACCCATCACCGTACCCGCAGGCGTAACGGTGACAATTGAAGACAATCTGGTAAAGGTTAAGGGTCCCAAGGGGGAACTGCAACGCCAGATTTCCAAAAAAATGAAACTGACTTTGGATAACGGTGTTCTCACTGTTGAAAGGCCAAATGATGAAAAAGAAAGTGTAGCACTCCATGGTTTGAGCCGTACTCTTATCAATAACATGGTTGTGGGAGTTACCACCGGTTATTCTAAGACATTGGAGATTGTGGGCGTGGGTTACCGTGCGGCATTGCAGGGCAAGGCCATCAACTTCAATCTGGGCTTCAGCCATCCCTGTGTTAAGGAACCGCCTGAAGGTATTACCTTTGCAGTTCCCCAACCGACACAGATTGTAGTGAGCGGTGCGGACAAGGAACTGGTTGGTGCGGTGGCGGCAGATATTCGCACTTTGCGTTTGCCTGAACCTTATAAAGGAAAAGGCATCCGTTACCAGGGTGAATATGTTCGTCGTAAAGTCGGCAAGGCCGGCGCTAAGGGCAAGTAATAGGAAGGAGTGACGATTTTGTTTAATAAAGTGGACAAGAACGCTAAGCGCGTAAAACGTCATGGCAGGGTGCGTAGATATATTCAGGGCACCGCCGAAATTCCCCGCTTAAATGTGTTCCGCTCCTTAAGTAATATCTATGCGCAGATTATTGATGATGAAAGCGGCAAAACCTTGGTGGCGGCCAGCACCATTGAGAAATCTGTGAGAGAAACCTATGGCGGTAACGTTGAGGCGGCCAAAGTGGTGGGCAAGGCAATTGCGGAAAAAGCTTTGGCAAAGGGCATTAAAAATGTAGTGTTTGACCGTGGCGGATATCTGTATCACGGCCGTGTGAAAGCATTGGCAGAGGCAGCCCGTGAGGCCGGCCTTGAATTCTAAGAAAGGAGGAATGACAAGTGGCTGAAGAAGAAAAGAAAGAAGTTCAAGCGGAAAAAGCTGAAGTGAAAGAAGTGAAGGAAGTAAAAGAGCAAAAAGGACAAAGAACAGAACAACGCGGCGAGCGCAAGCCCCGTGGCCGTAAGAATGAACGTCGTGACCGCAAGGACCGTCGTGAAGACAAAGAGCAGAACGATATGATTGAGAAGATGGTTTTCCTGAACCGTTGTGCAAAAGTTGTTAAAGGCGGCCGTCGTTACTCCTTTGCGGCGTTGATGGTTGTCGGTGACGGCAAAGGTCATGTAGGCATGGGTTTGGGCAAGGCGGCAGAAGTTCCTGAAGCAGTACGCAAAGGAATTGAAGATGCCAAAAAGTCCATGATTAATGTTCCCAGGGTTGGCACCACCATTCCTCATGAAAACATCGGTGTTTTCGGTGCGGGCAGAGTGCTTTTGAAACCCGCCAGCAAAGGTACCGGTGTTATTGCGGGGGGTCCCGTGCGTGCCGTATTAGAGTGTGCGGGCATCAGTGATATTCTCACCAAGTCCCAAGGCAGCGCTAATGCAGGTAACATCGTGCGTGCCACCATTGAAGCGTTGAAGAGTTTGAAATCTGCTGAAGGCGTTGCCGCTTTGCGTGGCAAGACCGTGGCAGAAATTGTAGGTTGATTGGAGGAAATTGATTATGGCAAAGCTTAAAATTACTTTGGTAAAAAGCGTAATCGGTTATACCGAAGATCAAAAATTGACTGTACGGGCTTTGGGATTGAGAAAAATCAACACCAGTGCCGTACAGGAGGATAACCCTGTTATCCGCGGGATGATTCACAAAGTGCAGCATCTCGTTAAAGTTGAGAATGCTTAAGGAGGAGAAGGATGTACTTACATGAACTGGCACCCGCTGAGGGTTCCCAAAGAAAACACATCCGTGTAGGTCGTGGCCTGGGCTCCGGCTTTGGCAAAACCTCCGGTAAAGGCCAAAAAGGTCAACATTCCCGTTCCGGCGGTGTTAAGCGTCCCGGTTTTGAAGGCGGCCAGCGCCCTCTCTACCTGCGTTTGCCGAAACGCGGATTCTATAACAAGTTCGGTAAAGAGTACACCGAACTTAATGTTAGTGTTTTGAACCGTTTTGACGACGATACCACTGTGGATGCCATTCTTCTGATTGAAGAAGGCGTGGTAAAGGATGTCAGGGACGGTATCCGGATTCTTGGCAAGGGTGAACTGACCAAAAAACTCACCGTGCAGGCGGCCGGATTCAGCAAAGCGGCTGAAGAAAAGATTTTGGCCGCAGGCGGTAAAGTAGAGGTTATTTGAGAACTTTCTGCAAGAAAGAGGTAATCAATGTTATCTGAATTTGCAAATGGTTTCAAAGTAACAGAGCTCAGAAACAGGGTGATATTTACACTGGTAATGTTCTGCTTCTTCCGTTTGGGGGCGCATATTCCGGTGCCGGGGGTGAACCCGGAAATTATTGAACAACTTTTCAACAGCGGAAGTTTGTTCGGTATGCTGGATATGTTCAGCGGCGGCGCCTTGAGTAAATTTTCCATCTTTGCTATGAGCATTACCCCATACATTAATGCTTCAATTATTCTTCAACTTTTGAAGGCGGTAGTCCCGGTTTTGGACCAGTGGTCCAAGGAAGGGGAAGAGGGCTTTAAGAAGACGAACAAGCTGACCCGTCAGTTCACAGTTGTTCTGTGTTTTGTGCAGGCGTTCGGCATGGCTTACGGCCTCCGTATGGCAATCAATAACCCGGGCATTGCGTCAATGCTTCTGATTGCCCTGACCCTTACAGCAGGAACCATGCTCCTTATGTGGATTGGCGAACAGATGACTGTCAAAGGTCTTGGAAACGGTATTTCGCTCATCATCTTCGCGGGTATCGTCAGTCGTCTTCCGGACGGGTTGAAAGTAATTTATGAATACCTGAATGCGGGCACAGTCAATCTGGTGAATGTGATCTTGTTCGCGGTGCTTGCCCTGGTCATAATCATTTTTGTAATTATGATTACGGAGGGGATTCGCAAGATTCCCATTCAGTATGCCAAACGCATTGTGGGTCACAAGTCCTATGGTGGTTCCAGCAGTTACCTGCCTATGAAAATAAACCAGGCAAACGTTATTCCGGTCATTTTCGCATCCAGTGTGCTGATGTTTCCGGCTACGGTTGCACAGTTTGTGAATGTGCCGGCGGTAAGGAGTTTTGCCGAGTACCTTCGCTGGGGCAGTCCGCTGCAAACCACTCTTTATGTAATCCTGATTATCTTTTTCACTTTCTTCTACACGGCGGTTATGATGAATATCAAAGACCTGAGCGAGAATTTGAAAAAGAACGGCGGATTTATTCCCGGAGTAAGGCCGGGACAGCCCACAGCGGACTATCTTGACGGTGTTATGAGCCGCATAACCATGGCAGGGGCAATATTCTTAGCCATTATTGCGTTGACGCCGAATGTCGTCGCTGGAATTACCCATATCGAAGGCATTTACTTTGGCGGCACAGCCCTGCTGATTGTGGTGGCGGTGGCTCTGGATACACTCAAACAAGCGGAAAGTATGGTAATCATGAGGCATTATCATGGTTTCATGAAGTAGGAGGAATTATGTATATTCTATTAATGGGACCTCCGGGTGCAGGTAAGGGCACCCAAGCGGAACGGCTTATTAAGGATTTCAAACTCCCCCATATCTCCACCGGGGATATGTTCCGGGCGGCAGTAAAGGCCGGCACGGAAATGGGGAAAGAGGCAAAAAAATATATGGATGCAGGCGGCCTGGTTCCGGACGAAGTGACTATCGGCATTGTCAGGGAAGGACTGGCAAAGCCGGAATGTGCAAAAGATTTTATGCTGGACGGGTTCCCCCGCACCTTGGACCAGGCGGTTGCCCTGGACAAGATTATGGCCGATATGGGAAAGAAACTGGATGTGGTGCTGAACATCACAGTGCCGGATTCCGAACTGATTGGCCGGGTGACGGGCAGACGCATTTGCAAAGAATGCGGCGCGACCTATCACGAAAAATTCAACCCCACCAAAGTTGCGGGCAAGTGTGACAAATGCGGCGGGGAACTGTATCAGCGTGATGATGATAAAAGCGAAACGGTCAAGAACCGTTTGCAAGCTTATCATTCCCAAACAGAACCTCTCTTTGACTATTACAAAAAAGCAGGCAATTACAGAGAAGTGGACGGCTTGCAGGACATTGAGAAGGTTTATGCGGATGTTAAGCAGGCGTTAGGCAGGGCATAAGGAGGAAGCCGGAATGTCGAAACAAGATGTTATCGAGGTTACGGGAGTAATTCTTGAATCGTTGCCAAACGCAATGTTCAAAGTTGAGCTGGAAAACAAACATGTGATTCTGGCCCATATCAGCGGTAAAATTCGTATGAATTTTATAAAGATTCTTCCCGGGGACAAGGTTACGGTGGAACTTACCCCCTATGACCTGAACCGGGGCAGAATCACCTATCGTTTTAAGTGATTACAGGAGGAAAACGTAAATGAAAGTTAGACCATCTGTAAAACCGATTTGTGAAAAGTGCAAGGTTATCAAACGCAAGGGCAAAGTAATGGTCATTTGCGAAAATCCCAAGCACAAGCAAAAACAAGGTTAAGAGGAGGTAAAAGAATGGCTCGTATTAGTGGTGTGGATTTGCCCAGAGACAAACGCATCGAGTATGCACTTCCCTACATTTATGGTATTGGCTTGACCATTTCCCGTCAGATTCTTGCCAAAACCGGTATCAGTCCTGATACCCGTGTGCGTGACCTGACTGAGGAAGAAGTTGCCAAGATCCGTGAAGTGATTGAAAAAGACGAAATCAAAGTTGAAGGTGATTTGCGTCGTGAAGAACAGATGAACATCAAACGGCTGATTGAAATTGGCAGTTATCGTGGCCGCCGTCACCGTGCCGGTTTGCCTGTTCGCGGACAAAACACCAAGAATAATGCCCGTACACGCAAAGGTCCGAAAAAGACCCCGGGCGCAAAGAAGAAATAAGGAAGGAGTGATTCAATTTGGCAGGTAGATCTGGTAAGAAAAAGGTAGTCAGAAAAGTTGCGACAGGTGTTGTACACATCCGCAGCACTTTCAATAATACCATTGTTACAATTTCCGATACGGACGGCAGAGTGTTGGCGTGGGCCAGTGCAGGCGAAATGGGTTTCCGTGGCAGCCGCAAATCTACTCCTTTTGCAGCACAAATGGCAGCGGAGACAGCAGTAAAAAATGCTGCGGACTATGGCCTGAAAGAAGTGGCTGTTTATGTAAAAGGCCCGGGAGCAGGGCGTGAGTCCGCAATCCGTGCTTTGCAGGCAGGCGGTTTGGAAATCACTGCAATCAGGGATGTAACACCAATCCCCCACAATGGTTGCCGTCCGCCCAAGCGTCGTCGCGTATAATGAGGAGGTAGAATATGGCATTAGAAAAAGGCCCCGTTTTGAAGCGTTGCCGCAGCCTGGGTTTGGCACCTCAATTTTTGGGCGTAAACAAGGAATCCAAACGGCAACCCCGCCGTTTGCTGAAAAAGAAAAGTGAATACGGCATTCAGTTAAACGAAAAGCAGAAAGCAAAATTCATTTATGGTGTGCTGGAGCGCCAGTTCCGCAGCTATTATGAAAAAGCAAAGAAGATTGAAGGCGTAACCGGCACCAATTTGCTGGTTTTGCTTGAACGCCGTCTTGACAATGTGGTGTACCGTATGGGCTTGGCAACAACCCGCCGCCAGTCCCGTCAGGTTGTCCGTCACGGCCACATTGCAGTAAATGGCAAGAGAGTGGACATTCCCTCTGCTTTGGTCCGCACAGGTGATGTTGTCACTGTTGCAGAATCAAGCAGGTCCAAAGAATATTTTAAAGGGATGGATGAAAAACTTGCTAAAGTTGCCGTCCCTGCTTGGTTGGAACTTGATGTGGCTAATTTGGGCGCAAAAGTTGCACGTTATCCGCAACGGGAAGAAATTGACGTACCTATTGAAGAGCATTTCATCGTCGAATTGTACTCCAAGTAACAATTAACCGTTAAAGTCACAGGGCGGAGAGTTGTGGCAGGCGTTTCTTCAGCGGGAAGCGGCACCATAACTGATGCAGTTAATTGTTTGAATATTCATTGAATAAAGGGGGAGAGATACTATATGATCAAAGTAGTTAGACCTCATTTGCTTGAAAATTTTGTCAGTGAAGATAATACTTATGGCAGATTTGTTTGGGAACCTTTGGAGAGAGGATTCGGCATTACCCTTGGTAACAGTTTACGCAGGGTGCTTTTAAGTTCCCTGGACGGCTTGGCTGTTTATCAAATCAAAATTGACGGTATATTGCATGAATTCACTTCCATCCCCGGTGTCAGGGAAGATGTCACCAACATTATCCTGAACATTAAGGGATTGAACCTCAAGCCCTTGGCGGACGATGTGGACGAAAAAGTTTTGCATCTTGAAGTGAAGGGCGAAGGGGAAGTGACCGCCAAAGATATCGAATGTCCGTCGGACATTGAGATATTGAATCCCGATTTACATATTGCCACCCTGGACAGGGGCGGCCAACTGAAGATGGATATCTTCATAAACCGTGGAGTCGGCTATGTGCCGGCAGAACGGAACAAGAACGGAGATATAATCGGCACTATTCCTGTGGACAGTATCTATGCGCCGGTATTGCGGGTCAAATTCGGTGTGACCAATGCCCGTGTAGGTAATGTTACCAATTATGACCGTCTGACCTTGGAAATTTGGACTGACGGCAGCATTGATCCTGTGGGGGCGGTGGACAAAGCCAGCGGCATTCTGAGAGAATATCTGGATATGTTCCGCACCACCCGTGACATCATTCTGATGACGGACGAGGACGAGGAAGAAATAATAAGGGAAGATTCACAAAGAGCCATCAGCGTTGAGGACCTGGACCTTTCCGTGCGTAGCACCAACTGCTTACGCAGGGCAGGTATCGGCACCATTGATGACCTCTGCAGGAGGACGGAAGACGACATGATGAAAATCCGTAATCTGGGCAGAAAATCATTGGACGAAATTAAAAAGAAACTGTCCGGAATGGGCTTAGGATTCAAACTTGTGGACGCAGAGGAGGAATAAAATGTTTTATAGAAAATTGAGCAGAAATACCGGCAATCGTAAAGCGTTGTTCCGCAGCATTTTGGTTTCCTTTTTCAGATATGGCAGAATTGAAACCACCATTGCTAAGGCAAAGGAAGTGGCAAAACACAGCGCCAATATGATTACCATGGCGCAAAAAGCAACTTTGGCCGCACGCCGCCAGGCGATTGCGGAACTTCAGGATGAAGAAGTTGTAAGGAAGCTCTTTGCAGAAATCGCTCCCAAATACAAGGAGCGTAAAGGCGGTTTCACCCGTATTTACCGTAAAGGACCCCGCCGTGGGGATGCGGCAGAAATGGCCATTATTGAGTTAATCTGAAAGAAAGCCGCGCTTTGGTGCGGCTTTTTTACTTTTGTTTTTTATTGCTAAAATTATGCTGACAAAAAATGTTGTAGAATTTTTATATTCCACCGCCTCCATGCAAAGGTGGAACGACCACATCCGGGTGGAAGGGTTCACGGAATTGGACAAGCAGGCCCACAAGGCCATGATACTTTATGTGCTGGCAAGGCATGAGGAGGACGAAGGGGCAGAACTGGACTGGCGTGTGCTGGTGGAAGGACTGATTTTTGAATATATCCACCGTTCTTTCCTTACGGATATCAAACCGCCGGTGTTTCACGAACTGGTGAGGGAATGCAGGCAGCAGCTGAATGACTGGGTGTACGCCCAGGTGGATGAAAGAGTGCCGGACCTGGACAGGGGACTCAGGCGGCGGATGGAGGATTGGTTTGACAAAGAGGACAATCCTTTGGAAAAACAATTGGTGCGGGCGGCCCATTATTTGGCGACCCAATGGGAGTTTGCAGTAATTTACCGCCTCAATGAAGGACGTTACGGCATTGAAGAAACAAAAAAAGAAATTGAATCGGAACTTCTGAACCACAAAAATTTGGCAGGCACAAGGCAGGTTGTGTTTGGAGGGCCTACAAAAAACTTCATTGATCTGGTAGGTCAGTTGCGTTATCAAAAACGCTGGGCGCAAACCACACGGCTGCCCAGCACCAGCGTCCTGGGGCACAGTTTGATTGTTGCCATGTTCGGCTATCTGTGCAATTTGGAACGGGGACGTGGCGATGCAGAAACCCTGGAAGATTTTTGGCGGGGACTGTTCCACGATTTGCCGGAGGTCCTGACACGGGACATAGTGAGCCCGGTGAAAAAGAATGTGGAAGGGTTGGACGAAGTTCTTAACAGGGTGGAAAAGAAACTCATTAACGAAAAAATATTGCACCTGTTGCCGGAACACTGGCGTGAGGATATGCTCCGCATCACGCAAGGATTTGAGGCCGCATCCCTGATGAAAGCGTGCGACAATCTGGCGGCTTATATGGAAGTGAAATTAAGCGAGGAAAGCGGCGTTACCAGCAGACGCATGACGGAAGCGGCAAAAGCGATGGAACAGCAGTATAAGGACAGGGTGATTGAAGGAGTCGATTTTGGGAAACAGTTTAAATAATTAGCAATTAGTAATTAGTAATTAGTAATTGTGGTAGAATGTTCCGGTGATTATAGCAGGGAAGTTGGCATAGTGCGAACTTTTTCCGCCCCAGGCGTGGGGCGGGGGACCAGCGACAGTTTTTCGGTGGCTGGTGGTGGGGTCGCTCTCTGCGATAAGAATTAATGTCAAAGAACAAAGAGCAAATATGGTAAATAGTTCTTGTGATTATAGCAGTGGTTAGTGTTATGTTAAGTTTAGTTTTTCAGTCGGGGAGAGCGACCCACCCCGTCTTGCCCTTCTATGTTCCTTTCGGCAATCCACCCCGCCCACGCCTGGGCGGGAAAAAAGTTCGCATAAAGCAAACAAGTTTTCTGCGTAATCCGCACCCCCAGTCGCCTTTCTGTGTTCCTTTAGGCGCCAGGCCCCCCAAAGGCGGGGGGTAATCAAGGTCCTGTAATTTATTAGGATGAAGGAAAAAGGAATCAGGAATTAGGGGGAAAAAGTTCGCATAATGCGGACTTTTTTATTTTTAATTACAGGAACTTTTTACCATAATTACTAATTACTCATTATCCTGACCCCTGACCCCTGACACCTGAAACCTGTGCAGCGCACAGTTTTTTGTTTCATATCTTACATAGCACAGGGTCTAATGTATACAATGAAAAATAGGGGTTTAGGTATTGCAATTTTCTTATTTTGGACTATAATTTATAAAAAAAATCAAACTCGTGAAGGAGGATTATTATGGATTTATTTGAAATGGCGAAAGTGCCAATGGCTGCTGCTGAGAAAGCAATGAACCTTGACCCCGGTGCTGCTGCGATTATTGCGGAGCCGGAGCGTGTTTTGGAAGTACATATTCCGGTAAAAATGGATGACGGTTCCCTGAAAGTATTTACCGGCTTCCGCGCTCAACACAGCACTGTGCTTGGCCCGGCAAAGGGCGGCGTGCGTTACCATCCCTCTGTTTGCCTGGACGAAGTGAAGACCCTGAGTTTCTGGATGACCTGCAAATGTGCGGTTGCCGGCCTGCCCTATGGCGGCGGCAAAGGCGGCATTATCTGTGACCCGCAGAAAATGAGCAGCGGCGAACTGGAGCGTATGACCCGTGGTTATATTGACCGTATTGCTCCCTGTATCGGCGAAAAATTGGATATCCCTGCACCTGATATGAACACCAACGGTCAGGTAATGGCATGGATGATGGACGAATACAGCAAGATTAAAAACCAATATGAACCGGGCTTCATCACCGGCAAACCCTTGGGCATGGGCGGTTCCGAGGGTCGTACCGCTGCCACCGGCTTGGGCGTAGTGGTGGCCGCTTTGGAAGCAATGAAAGTCAAAAAAGTTAATCCCAAGAAAGCAACCGTGGCTGTGCAAGGTTATGGCAATGTAGGCAGTTGGACGGCAAAACATTTTGCAAATAATGGTTGCAAAGTTGTTGCGGTTTCTGATATTCACGGCGGAATTTACAATCCAAAGGGCTTGGATATGAAGAAATTGGACGCTTATTTTGAAAAGAACAAAAAATTGCAGGGTTTCCCCGGCACCAAGGAAATTACCAATGCGGAACTTTTGGCATTGCCGGTAACTGTTTTGGCACCCTGTGCAATGGAATTGCAGCTGACCAAAGAGAATGCGGATGCCGTGAAGGCAAAGATGATTGTGGAAGGCGCCAACGGGCCTACCACCCCGGATGCAGACAAGGTATTTGACAAGAAGGGTATCTTTGTAGTGCCTGACATTCTCGCCAATGGCGGCGGTGTAACCGTATCCTATTTTGAATGGGTACAGAACTTGTACCGTTATTTCTGGACCGAAAAAGAAGTTGTTGAAAAGCAGACCGAAATGATGAAACGGGCATTCAAGAATGTTTATGAAACATCCAAGAAATATAAAGTAAATATGCGTGTGGCAGCATACTGCGTAGCGTTGAATGCAATGGCAATGCCGATGAAGATGCGTGGCATTTATTGATAACAAAAAAATCCGCCGTAAGGCGGATTTTTTT
>JAZLLX010000091.1:0-6651 GCA_045598345.1 Acidaminococcaceae bacterium
GTTGATACTTTTTAGTTAGAAGTTGTAAGTTAGAAGTTAGAAATTAATGGTAATATGTTCCAGTGATTAAATAGCCCCCGCCCTTGCGGGGGCTGGCGCCTATAGGAACACAGAAAGGCGACTGGGGGTGCGGATTACGCAGAAAACTTTGTCCGCACAATGCAAACTTTTTTCCCTCTTTCTTAAAGAGGGGGGACCGCTTGCGGTGGGAGTTTTTGCATTATGCGAAGCATTCATAAACTTTAAGCTTTAAGTTTTTATCTTTTCATTAGTATCAACCTAATTGCTCACCCCACCACCGACCTTAAAAACCGTGTCGGTCCCCCGCCCCTTTAGTGGCGGACGAGAGTTCGCAAAACCCCGCACACCCGAAACCCAAAATATAATCACAGGAACATCTTACCACAACTTTAAGCTTTAAGATTTTATCTTTTAACTAAAAAAAAGCGGCTCACGCCGCTTTTTTTTTAGAAATTATAGAACACCCTCGCCATTCCGTCCCATCCTTTTCTCTTGCCCATATAGGCATTCGCTCCCAGTCCAACTGTCCACTTCTTGCTTACATTCCAGTCACAGCCCACTTCCAGTATGCCTGTGTTGCCTTTCATGCTGGGTGCGGGGGCTTCGCCAACTCCGGCTATGCTTGCTTTGCTTTCGCCCTTGAACTCACGTTCCCACGCAAGTCCTACATAGGGTTTGGCATTGCTGTTCTTTTGTTTGAAATTGTATTTTCCGCCCACTCTCACCCTGTGGCTCTTCACGCTGTCAAAGTGGTATTCTTTTGTTCCAACTGTTGCATCGCAGGCGCCCACATGTCCGTAGGTATATCTGCCATATACGTCAATTTCATTCTTGCCAACCTGATAAACATGCCCAATGCCCACGCTGATACCGTAGTATCTGCTGTCCGTGTCGTAACTGCCAATGTCGCTTTCGCCCCATTCCGTTTCCTGCTTGCCGTAACGGATGTGGCCCTCGTAATAGGTGTTGTTCATCATCTTGTGCCGCATCATCAAGCCGATACCTTTGTTTTCGGAATTGCCGTCACCGTGAACACTGCCGTTATAGGTGTCAAAATCCCCCTTGCCAAATTCAAAGAATATGCCCAGGGATGTGGCTTCCCCGTTGCCCCATTCCTTTGTCTTGCCTGCCCCGACCAGGAAGCCCCAGCCGTCCACATCCACATGACTGCCTGTCTTGTATTTGCTGCTGCCTGTGGTAATTGCGGCGAAGGTATTTGTTTCGCCGCCGGCGGTTTCTGCAATCAAACTCTTCATGCCGTCACCGCTTGCCAAATCCGCACTTTGGTTCACCATCTGCACACTGGCGGCAATGCCTTCTACGGGAGCTTTCTGTTTGTCTTCCTCACCGCCCATAGTGCTAAAGTCCTTTAAGAGGGTTAAAACAAGGTCTTTGCCGTCTTCCAAACTGACCGCCCCTGCACCGTCCAGCACAGTAAGGTTAGTGGTGTCAATCTCACCGCTTCCGCCATCCGCCTTAATCAAATAAATCTTGTCATTCTTTTTCAAGGATACTCCCTTATCCGAAGTAACACCCACCTTGGTGCTGTCATAGGTGACGCTTTCCGTTTCCAGCATTATCTCCCCTGCTTGTATTCCTGTGGGCAGGGTGAAATTCATAATTTGGAAGAACTTAACTTCGCTTGCCTTGCCGCCCATCTTGATTTTCAAGTTCAACTCGTTATTGCTGCTTGTGCCGCTTTCTACATATCCGCCATAAATTTTCGCCCCGCTAAAACTTCCACCCTCAATATTCAATATATTACCTTTTACAGTGCCACCACCTGTACTAGCACCGGCAGATATTGCCGTCCCATTAAAACTTCCCCCTTTAACATTCACTATATTATTTTCAGCATTGTAACTACTATTGTTGCTATAGCCACCATACACAAATTTGTTATCAAATGTGCCACCGTTAATGGTCAATATGTTATTTTTGGCGCCATTCTTGCCATAACCGCCATACACCTTATTGTTAAATGTACCAATAGCAATAGTCACCGAGTTATTTGCAGCAATGCCATTGGAACTTTGTCCGCCATAAATTTCACCATTAAAAGTGCCGTTGTTGATAATCACCTTGTTACCGCTTTCAGGCGAATCACCGCCAACAGTACCATCCCCATAACCGCCATATATCTTACCATTAAAAGTCCCGTTGTTGATAATCACTGAGTTACCGCAAGCATCGCCGTGACCAGAACAACCGCCATAAATCTCGTTTTCTGTGCCTGAACCAAAAGTAATATTGTCAATAATTACTTTATTTCCCTCATTCTCACCACTTCCGCCGGCCTTGCCGTTTTCAGAATAACCGCCATAAAAATTATTTTTTGATGCCGAAAAAGTCCCGCCCTCAATATTAGTCAAATTGCCTGTGGCATCATTAGTATTGCTATATCCGCCATAAATATTTATAGTGTTGCTTTCCCCCAAAGTCCCCCCATAAATATTCACCGTATTGCCGCTCACCGCACCATTTGTGCTATTAGCCCCATAAACTGCACCCTTGATTGTACCATCATAAATACTAACGGTATTATTAGTCAATTCATCATTTGTCGTTGTATTAAATGCACCGACAACTGCAGTTGAACTGCTATATGTCCCCCTACGGATAATTATCTCATTATTGCGGTAATTAGTTGTTGCCGCACCAGTGGTAAAATCTACATTCCCTTGAACCAAATGATTGTATGTCTTGCTCGTATTGGCAATAGCATCCATTGAACCTGAGCCATCATTATAATATTTGCTATCAACCGCTGATTTAACACCATTGGTAGTAATTTCAAAATCCGCTTTGGCAACAGGCATGCCGTTGGAATAAACCAGTTCCTTTGTCCCGCCAATATCCAAAACATAATAATTAGTATGAGCTGCAAGAGGCCCCTCTGTGCCATCTACATTCTTAACAAGGGTAATGTAGTCATTGCCCGTCAAAGACAAACCGTTAAGGTCAGTGGCGAAAGTAATGCCACTTAATGCCATTGCATTAGTGTTATTTACTCGCATCATTACCGTGTCAGATGTCGCACCTGTAGGAATGGTGAAATTCATCTTTTGGAAATATTTAACTTCGTTTGCCGTACCGCCCATTTTGGTTTTAAAGTTCAATTCATTGTTGCTGCTTGTGCCCCCCATACCGCCATAAAGTTTAACATTATTGAAAATGCCGCCTTCAATAGTCACAGCGTTACCTGTATTGTTAGAGGTAGAACCGCCCAAGACTGCACCGGCAATAATTGACGTTCCATTAAAAGTTCCCCCTTTAATTATCACTACGTTTTCTGTTACATCACCACCATTACTAACACCGCCATACACTGGTTTATTAGTAACGCTAAAAATACCATCGTAAATAGTTACTGTGTTTTTTGCGGCGGCACCACTACCAACGGCATCACCACCATATACGTTAGCATTAAAAGTTCCGTTATTAATGGTTAGTGAATTTTCAACAACTCCACCTGCACCACCAAAACCGGCAAAAATATAACCATCAAATGTACCATTATCGATGATCACTGCATTTCCTCTGGCAGTAGTAGTGGCACTGTTGCTGTTGGTTTTCCCGCCATGAATTTTATTTGAAAAAGTACCATTGCTAATAGTTACTGTATTGTTGGTAACATTGCCATTCTCACTATAGCCGCCATAAACTTCTGCAGCGATTGTTATTGCGTTAGTAGTGCTGAAAATTATGGAGTTGTTTTTTACATCCAAACTGCCATCTGTATAACCACCATAAATAATTTTATTTACTTCAGCAACCATTTTCCCATTGACTTGTGTACTGTCAGTAATTGCAAGATTAACACCAGTCGTTACCGCAGGGTTCGGTTCAACATCAACAAAACCACCCGTTGTGCCATACCACCAAATATCACTCTCCGCTGCCAATGCTGTATGTAAAGGCATATTGTGCAACACATTCGCCCCAATCACCGCCAAAGCAATCAAAATCTTCTTTGTCTTAATCATAGTACAATCCTCCCATCATAACAAAATCAGTATATTTTACTAACAACATTATAACCCCCACCCCGATATTTTGGCAAGTAATTTGTTTATTATTTTTAGCATTTGAACCGAAGCCCTTTCACAAAAAAACAACCCCCATCACCAAAACAAATAAAATTTCACAAACTTTTGCAAAAAACAATAAAACTTTAAAAGCAAAAATCAATTCACAAACAATAAAACAACGATTTTTATATATTGAATGATAGATTATCTTCATCGCCAAATTCAAAAATTTTAGCGAAAACGGCGAAAATGACGCGACTTTGTAAGAAATGACGTCATTTTACCAATTTACGATAAACTCACGGGACTCTGAAAACGGATTGCAAAAGATGTTGAAACTTGCAGAAAATAAAAAAACAGGGAAATACCTGCATTTCCCTCGGGAAATTCAGGTATTTCCCTCCTTGCGACAAAGGAATGAAAAAAATGAATAGTTAAAAACTTAAATCTTAAAACTATGGTAATATGTTCCTGTGATTAAAATAAAAAAGTCCGCTTAATGCAAACTTTTTTCCCTCTTTCTTAAAGAGGGGGGACCGCTTGCGGTGGGAGTTTTTGCATTATGCGTAGCATTCATAAACTTTTAACTTACAACTTCCCCCGTAGGGTGCGGGTTTCAAACCCGCCCGTCCTTTCTTCTCTTATCGTCCTTTTTTCGGGCAGGTTACAAACCTGCCCCTACGAATAAATATTCTAATTACAGGAACATGAGTAGCCCCCGCCCTTGCGGGGGCTGGCGCTTTTAGGAACGTGGTTGCGACTGGGGGTGCGGATTACGCAGAAAACTTGTCACTCTGTGCTGACATTGTGCAAAGCCACGCTTTGCCCGGGTGCGGAACCTTGCCTGCGGCAAGAACCCGTCCCCCTACAAACCCTGCCAACCTTCCTGCTATAATCAAAGGAACATCAAATCAGTTAAAAGTTAAAAACTTAAATTTTAAAACTATGGTAATATCTTCCTGTGATTAAAATAAAAAAGTCCGCTGAATGCGAACTTTTTCCCTCTTTCTTAAAGAGGGAGGACCGCTTGCGGTGGGAGTTTTTGCATTATGCGAAGCATTCCTAAGCTTTAAGCTTTAAGTTTTTGTCTTTCCATTAGCGACAGCGTAATTGCTCACCCCACCACCGACCTTAAAAACTGTGGCGGTCCCCGCCCCTTTAGTGGCGGACGAGAGTTCGCATAACCCCGCACACCCGAAACCCCAAAATATAATCATAGGAACATCTTACCGAAACTTATAACTTTTAACTTTTAACTTATAACTACAGTAGCCCCCGCCCTTGCGGGGGCTGGCGCCGAAAGGTTTATTCGGTGGGCGACTGGGGGTGGGGATTACGCAGAAAACTATGTCACTGTTTGCTGACATTGTGCAAAGCCACGCTTTGCCCGGGTGCGGAACCTTGCCTACGGCAAGAACCCGTCCCCCTACAACCCCTGCCAACCTTCCTGCTATAATCAAAGGAACATCAATGAAATTAAAAGTTAAAAATGAAAAATTATGGTGATATGTTCCTGTGATTAAAATAAAAAAGTCCGCTGAATGCGAACTTTTTTCCCTCTTTCTTAAAGAGGGGGGACCGCTTGCGGTGGGAGTTTTTGCATTATGCGAAGCATTCATAAACCTTAAGTTTTAAGTTTTTATCTTTTCATTAGCGACAACCTAATTGCTCACCCCACCACCGTCCTTCTATGTTCCTTTAGACGGTCCCCCGCCCCTTTATGGGCGGACGAGGGTTCGCAAATCCCCGCACACCTGAAACCCCAAATTATAATCACAGGAACATCCTACCATAATTACTCATTACTAATTACTCATTACTAATTTTATCTCCCCCCTATATATAAAAGGAATCCCTAAAACAGCAAAAAGTAGGTTGTGAAAAAAATATTTTTCAAAATCACCCGTCTTGCCCTTCTATGTTCCCTTAGGCAATCCACCATCTTTGCAAAGAGGGCAAGAGTCCGCACTCTGCTGACTTATTTTCCCTCTTCTTGAAGAGGGTGGCTGCCCTTGCGTCCCCCAAGAGGGGGAAGAGGGCCACGAAGTGGCGAAGGGGGTTGGGAACACATGGGCAGACGGGTGTTTTTGTTTATGCGAAGCATTCAATAACCGCTACTACCTTCTCTGTCATTGGTCTGCCTTCAATATTTCTGATTTTTATATTCTTGAATTCTGTATGAACACTCCGTGTAGACCAAAACACCCACCGTTCTTCTATGTTCCTAAAAACGGTTTTCCCTCTTCAAGAAGAGGGAAAACCTCCCCACAATGCTGATGTTCCTGCTCTTATCACAGCAACATCTTACCATAACTTTAAGTTTTAAGTTTTTATCTTTTCATTAGTGACAACCTAATTGCTCACCCCACCACCGTCTTTCTATGTTCCTTTAGACGGTCCCCCGCCCCTTTAGGTGCGGACGAGAGTTCGCAAAACCCCGCACACCCGAAACCCAAATTATAATCACAGGAACATCCTACCTTCCCTAATCCCTAACCTCTAACTCCTAATCCCTATTTATAATCATCGGAACATTTTACCATATTTGTCTTTTATTCTTTGTTCTTTGACATTTATTCTTATCGCAGCGAGCGACCCC